>NZ_JBEPPD010000012.1:0-130606 GCF_040547165.1 Pedobacter sp. UYP30
CTTCAAAAGTATTTAGACGAATATTTTTATCGCCTAAATAGGTCTATTTTTAAAGAGACAATCTTTGATAATCTATTTAAAAGAATGATAAAACACCAACATATTGGTTGGAAATCTATTGTAGTGCCTAAGTAAGTAACTCGATAATTAAATTAGAAACTCGTATTTTATGATAGGCCGAATCGAAAGATACGGCATATTCTTTTGTTTCTATCTAAAATCAACATAGCGAAAAAAATTTTAATATTTATTGTTTTATTATAATAATTTAAAATAAAAAGATAAATATATTTTGATTTTATGAATATTTAGAGGAGATTTGTTGTCTAAACTTTTCTACTATGAAACTATCTGACAACAAAGTAATAGCTGTGCTAAACAACCTTTCTACTGTTTTTCTATTTCTTTTTATAATTGTTTCAATATTTAGACTTTTCGGCTCTGGTGCTCCTAAGAACAGTAAATCTGTAGCAGGGTTTCAAATTAATAACCTAATTGCTGCCCCGAGAAACCCTGAAGTACAAACGTTAAACGATTGGTTTAGCAAAACCATTATTGTCTCACAAACAAACTTAGCTGCAATAGATTTGAGAATAAAAAAACGTACACAGCTGTATTCCTGGCCATCTGCAATCTATCAAATTGCGCAACTATTCTATTGGCTGCTTATTGCGTACCTTGTACTAGCGCTCAAATTAGTTTTTTCTGCATTAAAAAAAGACAAGGTATTTACGCCTAAAAATACATATATTATATTATCTGCTGGAGTTGTCTTAATTTTCTACCGATGTTTAGATGGCTTAGACAGGAGCTTTTTCTCAACTTCATAGACGATTTTAATCTAAACAACTCAAATTATATTCTAAAAAATGGCGCGTCTATGCTTGGCACAGAATTTTGGGTTGGATTGGCGTTAGTCGCATTCGGGCTAGTATTTAAAGCTGGTGTTGACATGAAAAAAGAAAACGAGTCTTTCATTTAGTTCCTATGGCAATTGTAATTAATTTGGATGTAATGTTATCCAAACGGAAAATGTCTTTAACAGAACTATCTGAAAGGGTTGGGCTGACAATTGTTAACCTTTCCATACTTAAAACAGGAAAAGCAAAAGGCGTTAGGTTTAATACGCTAGAAGCGATATGCAAAGTATTGGATTGTAAACCGGGTGATATCCTGGATATAGAATAAGTAGCCAATCGTACAAACAAAAAAGAAGCCCTGTAAATCGCAAGTTACAAGGCTTTTTTAATGGTGTGACCCCTCAGGGGTTCGAACCCTGGACCCACAGATTAAGAGTCTGTTGCTCTACCAGCTGAGCTAAGAAGTCATCGCTGCAAATATAAAAATTTGTAGGCTACAAGATAATTATTACCTGTTTTTTTTTGAATATCCTATTTAAGGTTGAAGAGATTATCTACCCCCAGTAATTTACGTGAGGTAAACCCTTCCCCGTAACCAGCACCTATACTCTTCCCGAATTCTCTAGCTCTACCCAAAATGCTATCAAAGAACTCGGGCGAAGAAATGTAGGTTTCCAGACCATCAACCTTTGCGCCCGGAACGTAGAATTGTGTTTTAAAAGCTTTGATACTTTCAACCTTTTTATCAATATGCTCTGATATATCGACAATGATATCTGGTTTGATGTAGGTATCTTGGATAAATTGCAGAAACAACCTTGGTCTATGAGAAGCCTGTTTCTCCCCATCTACAATAGTCTCTATCTTTTGCAATCCAGAAAGAAAAACTGCATCGTTAACCAAGTCTCCTGCCCTGCCGTGATCTGGGTGCCTATCTGTTAGCGCATTAGCAATTATAATTTCTGGCTTATATTTTCTTACCATCTTTAATACTTCCATTCGATGGTGTTCGTCGTTAGTGAAAAATCCGTCTCTAAAACCAAGGTTTTCACGAATCTGGAGGCCTAAAATTTTCGCAGAAGTCTCTGCTTCTTCGGCCCTGGTTTCTTCCGTGCCTCTTGTTCCAAGCTCGCCTCGGGTAAGATCTACAATCCCAACTTTTTTGCCTAAAGCCACATGCTTCAAAATAGTTCCAGAGCAGGCCAACTCAGCGTCGTCTGGATGCACAGCTATCACTAAAATATCTAATTTCATTAAATTTTATCGGTATTTATTGCCAGCAGTCGTGTTATTTTCTTTTTTAACTTACCGTTTTGTGGTTTAGTAAAAGGATAAAAGAAATCTTCTAATTCTCCTTGCTTATTGATGAGGTATTTATGAAAATTCCACCTTGGCTTTATGTTAAATCTATTGTTTTGTTTTTTGTCTGCCAAAAATTGGTAAAGTGGATGGGCATCGGCACCACGCACAAAAATCTTTTCGAAAACAGGAAAAGAGACACCGTAACTCCGCTCACAAAACTGTAAAATTTCTATGCCGTTTAAAGGTTCTTGCTTTCCAAAATCATTGCTTGGAAATGCCAATATCTCAAAATCATCGTTATTCATTTCTTCCTTTAATTGTTGAAGATCTTTAAACTGATTGGTAAACCCACATTCTGAAGCTGTATTTACAATAAGCAGTACCTTATTTCGATAGGCAGAAAGCAGTTTTTCCTGTCCGTCGATTTGTTTTACTTTAAAGGAATAAATATTTGAGAACGTTCGATTCATTTTTTGCTTTTATTGATAATATCCAGAAGATTGAATGATTGCTTCAATATCTCTATCTTCGTTTACATTGTAAGTTGCCTTTAAATTATGCCCCACTACCCTTGCAATTAGCTGGTACGAAAACGCAGCAAAGCCTCCTTTTGTTTGCTTAACAATATCGAATGTTGTTCTGCCGACCTCTCTATCTATCAATTTGGTTAAAATTTTACCCTGGGTAATGGTCAAATCTTTTATTTCTCGGTTAAACATGTCTTTAATTTCCTGATCGCAGGCTTTTACCAATACCTTCTGTTGGCGCTTTTCGGGCGCATGCTCCAAGTCGCTCTCCAATTTCTCGTAACGCCTTTTGGCATATAAAGCATAAGGCATCACTTTTAAAACATTATAACGCAGCCTATCAAAAGCCAATTTTTCTTCAGGGCTTTTAAAAACTCTATTAGCGTTAATGTCTACATCGTGAAGCAAAATCCACGGAACCATAGTTCCATTGTCATTTGTGGAAGCAACCCGAATGGTATCATTTTTGCCCATTTTTGGATATACGGGATCAGCAGCCTGCTGCGCATGTGCGGCCGAAACGAAAATGATTACAATAAACAGAAAATTTAATTTTTTTAAATTCATAAATTTATCCTATAGCAAAACTAGGGCTTATTTCATACATTCGCTTAACGATGTATCCAATATAAATATTATTAGAATATTTTCTGCATTTTTTACGTAAAAAAAACAAATGAAAACGGAGTTACTGATTGATTTAGAAGCAGAGAAGAAAGAAATTTTAAAACGATATAGAACCTTGTTGAGGGCGTGTAAGCCTACCATGCAGCGTGGAGACAAAAAAGAGCTACGAAAAGCATTTGATATAGCGCTCGAAAGTCATAAAGACATGAGGCGCAAATCGGGAGAACCATACATTTATCATCCTATTGCAGTTGCACAAATTGCGGCAGAAGAAATTGGTTTGGGTACCACCTCTATTGTTTGTGCGTTGTTGCACGATGTGGTAGAAGACACCCAACTAACGCTAGATGACATTGAGAGAGAGTTTGGTAAAAAAACCGCCAAAATTATAGATGGCCTTACTAAAATAGCTGGCGTTTTTGATACCAACAGCTCGTTACAGGCAGAAAACTTTAGAAAAATGCTATTAACCTTGGCAGATGATGTTAGGGTAATTCTAATAAAACTTGCCGATAGGCTGCACAACATGCGTACAATGGATTTTATGCCACAGCATAAGCAGCTAAAAATAGCCTCAGAAACCATTTATTTATATGCTCCATTGGCTCATCGGCTTGGTTTATACGCCATTAAATCAGAATTAGAAGATCTTTCCATGAAATATTTGGAACCTGATACGTATAAATTTGTTGCTAGAAAATTAAATGAGAAAAAAGCTGAGCGTGCGCTGTTTATAAAAAGATTCGTGGAGCCGATTGCCGAAATTATGAATGAACAAGGCTTGACAGCCGATATGTATGGCAGGCCAAAGTCTATTCACTCCATTTGGAACAAAATGAAAAAGAAGAATATACCTTTTGAAGAGGTGTATGATCTTTTTGCCATTAGGATAATTTTAGACAGCCAGCCAGAAAACGAAAAGGCCGATTGTTGGAAAGCCTATTCCATCGTAACAGATTTATATCGTCCTAATCCCGATAGGTTAAGAGACTGGGTTTCCTCGCCGAAAGGCAACGGATACGAAAGTCTTCATACCACGGTTATGGGACCAAGGGGACAATGGGTTGAAGTTCAGATTAGAACCCAACGCATGAACGAAATTGCAGAAAAGGGTTTTGCCGCACACTGGAAATACAAAGAATCTTCTAACGACAATGGACTAGACCAGTGGATACAGAAAGTGAGAGAAATGCTTAGCAATCCGGAAGCTAACGCCTTTGAATTTTTGGATGATTTTAAGATGAATCTCTTTTCTGACGAGATTTTTATTTTTACACCAAAGGGAGCCCTCATACAACTGCCAGCCGGTGCCACTGCATTAGATTTTGCATTTGAAATACACACAGATGTTGGCGCAACCTGTATTGGCGCAAAAGTTAACCACAAGCTGGTGCCACTTTCTCATAAATTGCAAAACGGAGATCAGGTAGAGATTATAACCTCGAGCAAGCAAACACCAAAAGAAGATTGGCTGAACATTGTAGTTACTGCCAAGGCAAAATCTAAAATAAAATCTTCGTTAAAAGAAGAAAAACGAAAAATTGCAGAAAATGGCAAGGAAATTTTGGAGCGAAAGCTTAAATCTTTAAAGATTACTTACAATACCGATAATTTACAAAAGCTGAGCTATTTCTTCAAACTTAACTCTACGCAAGAGCTATTTATCCAAGTTGCAGAAGGAAAGATAGAGCTGAAAGACATAAAAGAATACCTCTCCATTGAAAAAGAAATCGAAAACCGCAGTGTAGAACGACCAGAAAACTTATCGGTTGATGGGATAAAGAAAAAAATGAAATCTGCCGAAACTGATATTTTGCTAATTGGAGAAGAACTGCAGCGGATAGATTATAAACTTGCTCCGTGTTGCAATCCCATACCTGGAGATGATGTTTTCGGTTTTATAACCGTAAGTGAGGGGATAAAAATACATAGAACAAATTGCCCAAATGCCGCACAACTAATGGCTAATTATGGTTACAGAATTATTAAAGCGAAGTGGAACAAACAGCAAGAACTTACTTTTTTAACAGGTTTACAGATTTTCGGTATTGATGAGGTAGGCCTAATAAATAGTTTGACAAGGGTTATTTCGACCGATTTTAATATAAACATGCGGTCTATTACGGTTGATAGCAACGAAGGGATTTTTGAAGGCTCTATAATGATTTATGTGAACGACACCGAACATTTAGAAAAATTGATAGACACCATTATGCAAATTAAGGGTATTACTGCTGTAACACGGTTTGATGCCTAGCATAAAATTTGTTTAACAAACCTATGTTATTAAAATTTGTGCGTTTTAATCCCGAATCAAAATCGTGAAAGCTCGCCTTCCATTGCATTTTTTTTTGGCAGAAAAGCCATAAATGGATGTCATCTCATTTGCTAGTGCTAGTGAGTAGAAAAACGCGGCATATTTAAAATTAACCTTAAAAATAATTTTCAACAACAATGATAAGTTCTAACAAAACTTTCAAAGCCTAGGTGACAAGGTTACTGTTAGCGAAATTTTAGTTGAGCCTATGCTCTCGAAAGTCCATTTTAAGAAAGATAATATTAAAAATTTACAACAAATTGGCAAACAAACCATCGCAAAATCTATCAGAATTTTTGGAAATGGCGGGCTATTTGGTTTTACTGGCTACTTCTCTAATGCCTCTATATGTAAAATGAGATGGTTTGTTATGAGAAAAGACACACGCGTACTTATCGATTTCTACGATGGTGAAAAGATTGTAATCTCTCCAAACGAGCCAAAAGAATTTATGAATATCTTTAAAGCTAAGGAACCTGACTAATTTCTGTATTTGGAGATTATTACTTTAGGTCTAAAATCAAACAATTTACTTACCTTTGAAAAGAGGTAGAAAAGCATGTCTGAACAGAAAACGAATGAACTTGTTAGAAAAATATTCGAGGCTTATTTAGAAAATAAGAACCTTAGAAAAACGCCTGAGCGTTTTGCTATTTTAGAGGAAATTTATTCTAGAAACGATCATTTCGATGTGGAAACGTTATATATCCACATGAAAAACCAAAAATATCGCGTAAGCAGGGCAACCGTTTACAATACTTTAGAGCTGCTGGTTTCTTGCGATCTAGTTACCAAGCACCAGTTTGGGAAAAACATGGCGCAGTTCGAAAAATCTTACGGTTATCGCCAACACGATCACGTTATTTGCATAGAATGCGGCAAGGTGGTCGAGTTTTGCGACCCACGCATTCATCAAATCCAGACCATGGTTGGAGATTTATTAAAATTTGATGTAAAACACCATTCTTTAAATTTATATGGCTTTTGTTCTGATTGCAGTATGGCACAAAAAGTGAAAGAAAGCGCAAACGGAGCCAAATCTTAACACACTAAACCTATTTTAGATAATTTTTTAAGTTAATGAAGAAAGTCGATGTACTTCTGGGCCTACAATGGGGCGATGAAGGAAAAGGAAAAATTGTTGATGTTTTAAGTCCGAAATACGATCTTATTGCACGGTTTCAAGGCGGTCCAAATGCCGGACATACCCTAGAGTTTGAAGGTAAAAAATTTGTGTTGAATACCATTCCATCCGGAATTTTCAATCCAAAAACCATGAACTTGATTGGAAATGGGGTGGTTATTGATCCCATCATCTTAAAAAGGGAACTGGATAACCTTAAAAAAGCAGGTCATGATCCGGTAGCTGATGGAAAATTAGTTATTGCCCGCAAAGCACATTTAATTTTGCCAACACACCAAATGTTAGATGCGGCAAATGAAGCCAAAATGGGCAAAAATAAAATTGGCTCTACCTTAAAGGGAATTGGCCCCACATATATGGATAAAACTGGCAGGAATGGTTTGCGCGTTGGCGACACTACCCTACCCGATTTTAAAGAACGCTATGAAAAATTGGTAGAAAAACACAATGAAATTCTATCGCACTTTGATTTCGATTACGATTTAAAAGAAAAAGAAGCTGCTTTTTTCGAAGCGATTGAGTTCTTGAAAACCATTCCGCATGTAGATAGCGAGCATTTCGTTAATAAATACTTAAGTGAAGGAAAAAATGTGTTGGCAGAAGGCGCACAAGGAACGTTGTTAGACGTAGATTTTGGCTCCTATCCTTTCGTTACCTCCAGCAATACCACAACCGCAGGCGCATGTACTGGTTTGGGCGTTGCACCAAATAATATTGGAGAAGTTTTCGGTATTTTTAAAGCTTATTGTACACGCGTTGGCGGCGGCCCCTTCCCTACAGAATTAAATGATGAAGTAGGTGAAAACTTAAGACAAATTGGTCACGAATTTGGTGCAACAACTGGTAGATCAAGACGTTGCGGTTGGATAGATCTACCAGCACTTAAATATGCCATTATGCTAAATGGTGTTACAGAACTTATCATGATGAAAGCCGACGTGTTAGACGGTTTTGATGATATTTATGTTTGTACACATTACGAGTACGATGGAAAAACGATAGATTATATGCCTTATGATATTATTTCTATCGAACCGAAACCAGTATTAAAGAAAGTGGAAGGCTGGAAAACCAACGTAACAAAAATTACTGCGGTAGACCAAATACCAGAGAAATTAAAAAGCTATATTTCGTATCTAGAAACTGAGTTGAAGGTGCCGATAAAATATCTTTCTGTTGGCCCAGATAGAGCTCAAACGTTAATATTGTCGTAATTAAAACTTCTTAAAACCTGAAATCTCGTTGTAAACCGACGAGATTTTTTTTATTTCATTCTCTTCGGTTCGGATTTGCACAAATCTAAATTAGAAGTGAATTCTTTTTCTATTATTTTTGCATAAACAAACTGTTGGTTTCCTAACCTATCCACCACATTTGAACTACAATTTGCATATTAATCTTTGACGGCTTGAAAAAACTAATCAACATTTCCGAGTTTAAGCATAAAGCTTTGCATTGGGCAAATCAGTTCGAGGTATGTTGTTTTTTAGATTCGAACGGATATAAAGATAAGTATAGTGCTTTTGATTTTTCAGTTGCTTGTGGCGTACAAAACGAATGCTTAGCAACTGAAATGGATTCATTTAAAAAATTAGAGGCATTCCAAATGCTTCATAAAAATTGGTTGTTTGGGATGTTCAGCTATGAGTTAAAAAATGAAGTAGAAAAACTAGCATCTAAAAACATAGACCATTTACAGTTTCCAAACTTGTATTTTTTTCTTCCGAAATTCCTTATCATTTGCAAAAATGGGCAGGTTGAAGTGATTTTGGGCGATGAAAAAATAGTTAACGAGATTAACAATTTCGAGCAACCTAGAAGTGTTAAACCACAAAACCTCACTTTAACAGCTCGGATTGATAAGCGCCAATATCTAAAAACCATTGATAAGCTACAGGAACACATTGCCAAAGGAGACATTTACGAAATAAATTTCTGCCAAGAATTCTTTGCAGAACATGCACATATAAATCCTGTGGAATGTTTCGAGAAATTAAACCAGCTATCGCCCAACCCACTTGCTGGATATTTTAAAATTTACGATAAATTCATTTTGTCGGCCTCGCCAGAAAGATTTCTTTGTAAACTAGAAGACAAGCTTATCGCACAGCCTATTAAAGGCACATCAAAACGCTATGAAAACCCTCTTGAGGACAAGGAAGCTAAATTAAATCTACAAACTAACGAAAAAGAACGGGCCGAAAACGTGATGATTGTAGATTTAACACGCAACGACCTGACAAAAGTTTGCGAAAAGGGCTCGGTTAAAGTTGAGGAACTTTTTGAGGTTTATAGTTTCCCGCAAGTCCATCAAATGATTTCTACCGTAACCGGCAGCTGCAACAAGGAAACCACTCTTGTCGAAATAATAAAGAAAACTTTCCCAATGGGATCTATGACTGGTGCTCCAAAATTAAGTGCAATGCTACTAATAGAAGAATATGAGCGCACAAAACGTGGCATTTTCTCTGGCTCAATTGGATATGTTACTCCAGAAAACGATTTCGATTTCAATGTGGTTATCAGAACTGTACTTTACAATGCAACCGCAAAACATCTCTCGTTTCAGGTTGGTGGCGCCATTACGTTTTTAAGCGACCCAGAAAAAGAGTACGAGGAGTGTCTGCTAAAAGCCTCGGCCATGTTTAGCATATTAAAATAATAAAAACTTGTAAAAAAGAATTATCTTACACTTGACAAAAGAAGGGTAACTCACGATTTTTAAGTCTAAAATTTTCTATTATGCTCATTAAAATTTATCCTGAAAACCCAAATCCGAAAGTAATAGAACAAGTGGTAGAGGTTTTAAAAAAAGGTGGAGTAATCATTTACCCAACAGACACGATTTATGGTTTGGGCTGCGACATTACAAACCAGAAAGCCATTGAAAAAGTGTGTAAAATACGTGGCGTAAAACCAGATAAAGCAAACTTATCCTTCATTTGCTATGATTTAAGCCACATATCAGATTACATTAAGCCGATAGACAACACTACTTTTAGGATTCTTAAAAAAACGTTGCCTGGACCTTTTACTTTTATCTTTAACGCAAACAACAATGTGCCAAAATTGCTAAGCAGCAAAAAAAAGACTGTTGGAATTAGGGTACCTGATAACACCATTGCACGCTGCATTGTAAAGGAATTAGGAAACCCGATTGTTTCTACTTCCATTAGAGATGACGATGAATTGATCGAATATTCCACGGATCCAGAGTTAATTCACGAAAAATTTGAAGATTTGGTAGATTTGGTGATAGATGGCGGTTTTGGAGACAATGAGCCCTCTACCATAGTAGATTTTACTAACGGTTCGGTAGAAATCATCCGTCAAGGAAAAGGAATTATTGAGGATAATGGATAAATTCTCGCCTTGTAATCTGTTTGTTTTCCCAGGTTTTTCTAAATACCCGAACCTATTTACAGTCTTTTCTTGGTGCACATCTTCAGCTACAAATAGAGAGTAAATCATTTCAGACTTACAATATTTACATAACCTGAGGGCTAATTTATACAAATTTTTCTATTTTTACGGGTAATGGAGAGGATAATCAATTTAGAAGTATTCAAACGTTTTTTTAAGTCTGGACAAGTTGGTGGCTTTATTTTATTAATCTGTGTCGCCATTTCTCTAATTATCGCTAACACATCTTCTAGCGAAAGTTATGCTAACTTTTTAGAGGTTAAATTGGGTTTCGGAGAGATAAATTATAGTATTCTTGGTTGGATTAACGACGCCTTTATGGCTGTATTTTTTTTACTGGTCGGTCTGGAAATCAAACGTGAGTTGATTGAGGGCGAGTTATCCTCCTTAAAAAAGGCATCTCTGCCAATCTTTGCGGCAGTTGGCGGAATGATCGTTCCGGCACTCATCTATTTCTTATTTAATGACGGTACCATAACAGCCTCTGGATGGGGAATACCCATGGCGACAGACATTGCGTTTGCTTTGGCCATTATTGCAATGCTTGGAAACAGCGTTCCTTCTAGCTTGAAGATATTTTTGGCAGCTCTAGCCATTGTTGACGATTTGGGCGCAATTTTGGTGATTGCCATTTTTTACACCAATCAGATCCATTTCGAATATTTGTTGATGGCTGGTGGAATTATGGTGTTGCTCAGCTTGATGAATTATTTTGGGGTAAAAAAACTGATTTTTTATTTGATTCCGGGAGTGTTTTTATGGTATTTCATCCACCACTCTGGCATACACGCAACTGTTGCTGGAGTTCTTTTGGCATTTACCATTCCAACAAATACAATTGCGGCTGAGTCTCCGCTCGAAAAACTAGAACATGCGCTCACAATCCCGGTAAACTACCTTATTATGCCCATTTTTGCCTTGGCAAATACAAACATTACTTTCCAAAAAGAAATGATAACTGGTTTATTCTCTCCGCTTGGTTTTGGTATAATTGGCGGATTATTTATTGGAAAAACCATTGGTGTTTCTTTGTTTAGTTGGATTGCGGTAAAATTTAAGTTCGCAAACTTGCCTTCTATGGCCAATTGGAAGCATATTTTAGGGCTTGGCATGTTGGCAGGAATAGGATTTACCATGTCTATTTTTATTTCCCTATTATCTTTTAAAGATATAGCCTACGTACTAGAAGCTAAATTCGCAATCCTTGTTGCTTCTGTAATTTCTGGTATTATTGGATTTGTAGTGTTAAAGTTTGTAAATAACGATCCCGCGCCAGAAGCAATAGATGTTTAGACAATATGTATGCGCCTAGACAGCAAATAAACTTACTCCTTATCCCAAAAAATTTGTTTAAGAATAAGCGTTTAGTCTTTAAATCTCTGCATAAAGCTTTTAATTTCCGTTTCTAGGTTTCCATTTGCAATTGCTTTTACGAAAGCCGTTCCGATAATTGCGCCGTCTGCATAAGCACACGCTTTTTCAAACGTAGCGCGATCACTAATACCGAAACCAATCATAGTTGGATTGCTCAAATCCATGTCTTTAATGCGTGAAAAATAGGTTTCTGTCGTGTTTCCAATGGCTAAATTTTTTCCCGTCGTTGCTGATGAAGAGAGCAGGTAAATAAATCCATTTGATAGGTCGTCAATTTTTCTGATGCGTTCTTCTGCAGTTTGCGGCGTAATTAAAAAGATGTTACTTAGTTCATATCTTTCGAAATCTTTTTGATAAAACTCTTCATATTCCACCATCGGCAAATCTGGTACGATGCAACCATCAACGCCAACTTCTGCACATTTTTTACAAAAATTTTCTACACCAAATTGCAATACAGGATTTACATAACCCATTAACAACACCGGTATACTTACTTTTTCGCGCAGTTTTTTTAACTGTTCAAAAAGCAATTCCAGCGTCATTCCCTGATCTAAAGATTGTTTACTGCTCGCTTGTATCACAGGTCCATCTGCCACCGGATCCGAGTAAGGAAAACCAATCTCTAGCATATCTGCACCAGATTGCTCTAGCAATTCGGCAATTTTTACGGTATCGCCCGTATTTGGATAACCGGCAGTATAATAAATGGATAATATATTTTTCTTCTGTTGGAAGAGTTGTTTGATTCTGTTCATGTGGGAGAGATATGGAATGTGAGATATGAGATGTGAGAACTTTCTAACCTCTCAAATCTAATTACAAATTGAAATATTTAATATAAGTGTCTAAGTCTTTATCGCCGCGACCAGATAGGCAAACCACTACATTTTCGCCGGCTTTAAACTCCATTTTTTCTAAATAAGCCAAAGCGTGTGCGCTTTCTATCGCAGGGATAATACCTTCTAATTGCGCACATAACAAACCGGCTTCTAAGCTTTCATCATCGGTAATAGACACATATTTTCCACGCCCTGTTTTAAAAAGATGCGCATGTTGTGGACCAATGCCCGGGTAATCTAACCCAGCAGAAACAGAGTGAGGTTCTACAACTTGTCCATCGGGCGTTTGCATTAAAATACTTCTGCTACCATGCAGTACGCCTTCTTTACCAAGGTAAGTGGTAGCAGCTGAAAAACCACTACTTACGCCCTTTCCTGCGGCTTCTACAGCAACGAGTTTTACAGTTTCATCATCCATAAAATGATAAAACATGCCCATGGCATTACTTCCTCCGCCAACGCAGGCCAATACATAATCGGGTTTATCGCTTCCTGTCTGTTCCAAAAGTTGCTTTTTTGTTTCCTCAGAAATGATTGATTGAAAAATAGTCACCATATCTGGATATGGGTGCGGACCAACCACAGAGCCGATGATGTAATGGGTATCTACTGGATTGTTAATCCAATCTCGCATTGCTTCATTCGTAGCATCTTTTAAAGTTTTACTTCCAGAAACCGCTGGAATAACCTTTGCGCCAAGCATTTTCATTCTTGCCACGTTGGGTGCTTGCCTTTCTATATCTACCTCGCCCATGTAAATTACGCATTCTAAATTACGCAAGGCGCAAACTGTCGCGGTTGCCACACCATGCTGCCCGGCGCCAGTTTCGGCAATAATTCTCTTCTTGCCAAGCTTTTCTGCCAATAAAATCTGCCCGATGGTGTTGTTTATTTTATGGGCACCAGTATGATTTAAATCTTCTCTTTTTAAAAAAATATTTGCGCCATACCGTTCAGAATATCGCTTTGCCAAAAACAAAGGAGAAGGCCTGCCTACGTAATCCTTCATCAATTGATGAAACTCTTTTTGGAAAGCCTCATCAGCAATAATTTTTAAATAATTTTGCCGCAGTTCCTCTACGTTTGGATAAAGCATCTCGGGGATATATGCGCCTCCAAAATCGCCGTAATATCCTTTCTCGTTTACTTGATATTTCATGTTTCTTAAAATAATTCCAGATTAAATCTAGAAGTCTTACATTCTTTTTCTTTTAGCAAGCCTGCAATTAAATTTCTCGAAGGCCAGCAATAATTTCTTTTGTTTTCTCCACGTTTTTTTTACCTGGCTCTAACTCAAATTTGCTGTTGATATCTATCGCCACTAAACGCTTATCATTAATTTTTTTAATTGCATAAAGATCCTCTAAATCTATTCCTCCACTTAAAAAATAGGGTTTGTCAAGCTTATAATTTTCTAATGTTGTCCAATCAAATTGTTTACCAGAACCACCATGTTTGGTTGTTTTGGTATCGAAAAGAAAGAAATCTACCACCTCTAAATAGAGGCTTAAATCAGAAAAATTAAAATCTTCATCAACACCAAAAGCCTTAATAATTTCTACGTTTGGAAAGTCTAATTTTAAAGCTGCGCAATACTCTGGCAATTCCTTACCGTGCAACTGCACAACTTGTAAACCCAAAGTGGCAATTTTTAGTTTAACCATCTTTGCCTCTTCATCAACAAAAACACCAACCGTTTTAATCTCTTTCGGAACATACAAAATCAGTTCAGAAGAAATGGTAGAAATATATCTTGGCGATTTATCGTAAAAAATAAAGCCCATATAATCTGGTTTTAGGGCGGCAATCTCTGCTATGTTGGCCGCAAATTTCATTCCGCAGACTTTAATTTTTATGGATTGCTGCATTAGTCCAACAATGTTTTAAAACTTTTCAACGCTTTTTTTCCTAATAAAGATGCTTCTGCCTCGCAATAACAATCGGCAAAACTTGCAATTGGTTTTATCGTTCTAATTGCAAGCGCCGCATTACTCAGCACCACATTATTTTGCACCGTAGTCGCAACGCCATTTAAAACATCCATAAATATTTTTGCAGAAGATTCTACCGTGTCGCCACCTTTAATGTCTTGTACCGAAACTTTACCAAAGCCCATTTCTGCCAATGATAAAATACTTTCTCCGGCATTGGTAAACGTTTTTACATCACAAGTCAAAGAGATTTCATCATAACCTTCTAGCGCATGTAAAATGGTATACTGACGTTCCAAACCTTGATAAAGGTAGGCGTATAACCTGGCCAATTCCAAACTAAACACCCCCACCATTTGATATTTCGGCTGACTTGGATTTACCATTGGCCCCAACATATTAAAAAACGTTTTTATGCCAAGTTCTTTTCTAATTGGTGCAACAATTTTCATCGCCGGATTAAACAATGGTGCATGCAGAAAGCAGATGCCTGCATTTTCTAAATTGCGTTGCAATTCCATTTCATCACTTGTAAAACTATAGCCAAGATATTCCATTACGTTAGAAGATCCACAACCAGAAGACACCCCATAATTGCCATGTTTTGCCACCTTATACCCGGCGCCAGCGACCACAAAAGAAGCAAGGGTAGAAATGTTAAACGTGTCTTTTCCGTCACCGCCTGTGCCGCAAAGATCAATAAGCTCAAAATCATCCAAATTTACCCTCACACACAAATCCAACATAGCGTCTCTAAAGCCTTGCAACTCATCAACAGTAATGTTGCGCATGGCGTAAGCCGTAAGAAAAGCGGCTATTTGCGAAGAATTAAAATCGCCCTGCGCCATAGAAACCAAAATGGCCCTAGCCTCTTCCCTACTAAAACTCTTATTTTCGAATAGATGATTTAATATTTTCTTCATTTTCTTTTCTCTAACATTAATGTCCGCTTTTTGGTTGTTTTTTAATCTGCATTTAGATCAGCACGCAATTTATTCTCTACGAAAAAAAGACAATAAAAAATGGATTGCTTTGAGGCAATCCATTACGTTTGTATTTAAAATATTTTAAAAAGCCAACAATAGAATATGCCTAACGAATTTCGTTACGCCACCGCCAATTGCTATTTAAGTTTTTAATTATCATTTTTGTATGCGCAAATATTGATATACTTTTTTATATTTCCAAATCTTTCCACTACTTATGGCTTTCTTTAAAAGAAAACTACTTCTTAATGATGACCTAGGTTTCAGTTCAAACCCGGTAATTAAAAACCAACGAATTTTAAATAAAGACGGGAGCGCAAACCTAGAGCGCATTGGACTGCCATGGTTTAAACTAGACGACACCTATACTAGGTTGGTTACCATGAGCTGGAAAAGGTTTTTCTTTATGATATTGCTTGTCTATTTAATGGTAAATACCCTCTTCGCAATTGTGTATACAGCTGTTGGGATAGAACATCTACATGGTGCAACTGGTACTAGCACGCTAGATCACTTTTTTGATGCGTTCTTTTTCTCCACTCAAACCATTTCTACCGTGGGCTACGGCCACATTTGGCCACAAGGTTTTATAACCAGCATTTTGGCCGCTTTCGAAAGTTTGTTGGGTCTGCTTGCTTTTGCCCTTGCGGCAGGCCTGCTTTACGGCCGATTTAGCAGACCCAACTCTAAGGTGTCTTTCAGCAACGTAATGGTTATTGCACCATACAAAGACAAGTTTGGCTTAATGTGTAGGTTGGTTAATCTGCGGCGAAATCAATTGATTGATGTAGAAGTGCAAATGGTGCTCTCTTATAATGAAATAGTTGAGGGTAAAAATACAAGAAGATTCTATCCCCTGCCTTTAGAGCGGGATGAGGTAAGCGTTCTCTCTTTAAATTGGACATTAGTACATCCAATTACCGAGGACAGTCCGTTTTATCAAAAAACGCTAAAAGACTTGGAGCTGGCAGAAGTAGAGGTGCTGGTGTTGTTAAAAGCCTTCGACGAGACATTTTCGCAAACCGTTCATACCAAAACTAGCTATCAAGATGAAGAAATCGAGTTTAATATGAAATTCGAAAAAATGTATTTTCACAACGAAGAAGGCAAAATGATCTTAGATTACAGCAAATTGAACCAACTTATACCTGCAAGCTAATAATGAGCATTTTAAAGGGGTTTGAAAAGCAATACCAATACTCATAATCTTCTGCAAGCCCGTCTATTCGCTGTAGCCCCGAAAAACGGGGGCTGCCGCTGCTATACGGTTTAGGTGGCTCGGGCAGTACTTCTATCAAAGGTCAATTCCCTCGAAACGTTTACACAAAGGCTGAAAGCAAAATGCCCAAAACTAAATATAAAATAACCATCCAACATTTCAACCACACAACAATCAAACAATTTAGCAATTGAACAATAGAAAATAGTTCTTGCTATGTAGATGAAACGTGCGAAATAAATGTGACAATATCTTTGTACAAAACATTGCAACCAAAAATCATCTGGCTAATCATTGGTATGTGGCTTTTACCTTTAACCTCGGTTATCGATACATCTATCCCATTTGCTTTTAACTTTCTAGCATATTCTGGCGTTTGAAGTTTTATTGCGGGGTAAGTTTTAGAACCGTAAAAAAGTAACTGCGGGTTTTTTATGTTTTCAAGATAATGCATCGGCGAAGCCATAGTCCACACGGAGGGCTTTGTGGTAAACGTTCTAATAAATTCGAAATAGAAATCGTCTTTATTCGCCTCTGTAAGATACTGATGCATGTCTAAGCCAAATGGATCATCTAAAATTAAGCCTTTTATTGGATTTTTAATTCCAACATGTTCAAAATATTTCGGGTCGGCATTTATTAACGCTGCCAAATGGCCACCCGCAGAATGTCCCATCACAAAAATTTTATCCGGGCTTGCTTGGTAATCAGCGATGTTTTCTTTTACCCATTTAACCGCAAGCGCACAATCATCGCCCATTTTCTCGTATTGCACATTTGGCGCAAGTGGGTAATTAATAATTGCTGTAACCACGCCTTTGCGCGCAAAATTTCGTCCAAGCCACCAATAGGTTTCTTTTTTTCCACTACTCCAAGAACCGCCATGAATAAATATTAACACAGGCTTATCTTTTATTCCATCGTTTTTATAATAGATATTTAAGGTGTTAGACTCGCTGGTATTGCCCGCATAATTTAAGTTTTTTACCTTTTTAACCTGTGCAGAGCCAACAAGAGAAAAAAAGATGAGCACAACTACGCCAAAGAATTTTTGCATTTTCACTATTTTTTTTATGAGTATTTTATCAATGTTTTATACCTACGTAAAATAATCGTCTTAGTTTTTAATTAACGGATTTTTTTCTTTGGCAAACAAGTTAAAAACTTTCCTATCTACAAACGAAGGGAACAACTTGTTCATCCAAACTGCCAATTTTCCTTGTCCGGTCATAATTAGGGTACGTTTATTTCGTTCAATTCCATCGGCAATAATGGCAGCAACTTGCTCAGAAGTCATCATTTTACCCTCCTCCATACTTGTTTCGCCATGCACATCTCCATCTTTTGCCAAAGCAGCTGACCTAATGTTAGAGGCGGTAAAACCCGGGCAAGCAACAAGTACGTGTACGCCAGTTTTTAACAACTCGGTACGTAACGATTCCATAAAGCCGTTCATTGCAAATTTAGAAGCAGAGTAACCCGTCCTACCCGGCAACCCCCTAAAACCGGCAATAGAAGAAACGCCAACTATTGTTCCTTTTGTTTTTAAGATTTCTGGCAGGGCGTACTTTGTGCAGTAAACCGTACCCCAAAAATTAACGTCCATTAGGGTTTTAATTACGTTTAAATCTAAATCTACAAACAAAGCACGCATTGAAAGACCTGCATTGTTAACCAATACATCTATTTTTTCAAAGGAAACTAAGGCTTGCTTAATTATCAATTCACAATCTGCTTGATTACTCACATCTGCCTGTACGGCTACAGCTCTTATGTTATATCTAGATTCTAAATCGGCAGTAATTTTGCAAAGCGTTACATATTGCCTCGCTGCTAACACCAAATGTGCGCCGCGCCTGGCAAATTCTTCAGCACAAGCCTTACCAATACCACCAGATGCACCTGTAACAACAATAACTTTATCTTTTAAATTCATTTTAAGGTATCAAATTTGGAAATCAGACATTAACACTGGTTGTTTTAAATTAGTTTAAATTTTAAAAAAATTGGAGGCTTCAAGAACTTTATCGGTATTAATTATATCGGCTCCTAGGCTATGCAATAATTTCCAACAGGCCTTAGTATCAGGCGCGCCCCAAAAACGAAAAGGTTTCCCTATTTTATGTGCATTATTAATCAGTGTTGCTAAGTTAGTTTTATCGATTGCCGAAATCTCACCTTCACCCTTCCATTTTGAATAGTTTGCAAAATTATCACTTATCATCGTAACCCTTTCCAAATCTTTTTTGGCATAAACTACATTGGGCAATCCATCAAAGTTGATAAATACAGGATAATTATGAAAAGTGGATGAAGCGGGACGATTGCCGCTAATGACAATAATAGTCTTTTTATTACCAGTTAAAAATAGGTGTTGATAGGGTTTTAGCTTTTTTAATAAAGTGGGATAGGTTAACTCCCATTTATCTTTAACATCTATCATCAGTTGGAAGCTGTAAAACTCATCAGTTTTTGATAATGCCTCAATAGGCTTCAGATACATTTTTTCCAAAGTGTTGCCAGCTTTAATTCCGCTTCTGCTATGGGCAACAAATAGAGCGTCGCCGACTACAAAAACATCTGCTTCGATAGAAAAGGCCTTGTTTTTTACAGCATCATAAAAGGGTTTTTGATGCGTGTAATCGTTATGCGAATGGATTTTAACCTGTCCCCCAACTAGAAAACCAGTAAATAATAGAAAAAAGAAGAGAAAAAGTTGCTTTGCCATCTACTTCATCAATGTACTTTCATAAGGCACTCGGGTTACAATAGATCTTCCGAGGGTAATCTCATCGGTATATTCTAGTTCGCCGCCAAAGGCAATGCCTCTAGCTATGGTAGAAATTATCAAGTCGAAACCTTTTAGCTTCTTAAATAGATAGAAAAGTGTCGTATCGCCTTCCATATTCGGGCTTAAGGCCAAAATAATTTCTTTAATTTCTTTGTCTCCTACCCTATGCACTAAATTCTCTATAAACAGATCTGCAGGCCCTACGCCATCCATTGGCGAGATTAAGCCACCCAATACATGATAAAGCCCCAAATATTGGCCCGTATTTTCTATGGCCATCACATCTCTGGTATCTTCCACAACACAAACCAAGCTTCGATCACGTTTTCTCGATGCACAAATTTCGCAAATTTCAAAATCAGAAATGTTGTTGCAAACCGCACACTGTTTAATGTTTTGCTTGAGCTGGATCATCGCGTTGCCAAATTGATCTACTTCTGTTTGGTCTTTGTTCAACAGATGAAGCACAAGTCGTAAAGCTGTTTTCTGCCCAATTCCTGGTAGTTTAGAAAACTCTGCAACTGCATCTTCCAGCAATTTAGAAGAAAAATTCATACTACAAAAATATATAAAAACAAAGGAATATGTAGTGTGCCATAAAATTTCTTTAATAAGAAACTAAGTTCTTATTTACAGGCGAATTATCAGTTTGTAGATTCATCACTAGTAATAAGGTTAGGACAAATCGATCATTTTATTTTGTCCAAATATCGGTGATAACCGCTGCTTTGGTGGTATCTTGTGTAGGCAACTTATAAAATGATTCTATAGTGTGTAAAATATTGTAGTGGTTTATTTTCTGGTCGTATTTACCTGGAGTTACACCTGCGCCAACTATAATGGTTGGAATGTGGTTAACCATTTTAAAATCATCTTCATCAAAAGTTACGATAAGCAAACTATTATGGTCTCTCGCCCATTTTACGTATTCAGAAAGATTTTCCTTCAACCAATTATCTCCCCTAGAAATTGCCGCGGCATCTCCCGGAGCACCAATATTGTGCATATCGTAATCCATATCCGGTATTACAAACGATACCGTCGGGAGTTTATCAAAATCTGTAGGAAAAGAAGTCATGGGTACACTAACCGAATCTGGAATATTGTTAACACCAGTTCCTTGCCAATTTACCCACGGACAATGTTTTCTGGCGTACAGTGTGGCTTTTGTTAGCGCTCCTTTTAAATAGGCGCAATCTTTATATCCAACCTCGGGCATGGTTTGCGCAAAACCTTTAAAAGTATATCCATTTTTAAGTAGCGATGCACCCAAATTTGGGGTATGAAAGGTAGTTTGCGATGAACAATCATCATTAAAAACGCCCTGTGTACTACCAGAAAATAACGCAATATAATTTGGCTGACTTGGATGCGTTACCCCATGAGAATTAGTAAATAAAGCACCTTCGTTAGCCAATTGGTTGGTATAAGGTGCATTTTGAGAGCCAATTACTTGATTGTAACCGTGGTTCTCTTCCATTACGATGATGATGTGATCTGGCGCTTTAGGCGTTTTCGGCTCGGGATTGTAAATACTTAAAAGTGCTGCAGCAGCAAATAATATGGCGGCTTTCATTTTCGTATAATTATGATTGATGAATTTTTGTTGTTCAATTGATAAAATATTCTTTTAACGTTATTCAAAGAATAAGATAAAAAACTATTGATTGATTAAAATTACCCTTTCCTTTTTTAATAAAAGAAAGGCCAAATGAATATTACAGAAAAACCCTCGCGTAGATTTCTGAGAATAAAGCGATAAAAAAAGCCTTTTAAAATTTCAAAAGGCTTTTTTTTTATATTTTTTATGTCATCTATCTTTCAATTCAACAAAGCTTCTAGAAGTCTCGCCAACATAAACCTGGCGCGGACGGCCAATAGGTTCTTTATTTTCTTTCATTTCTTTCCATTGCCCAATCCATCCCGGTAAACGGCCTAGCGCAAACAATACGGTAAACATTTCTGATGGGAAACCAAGTGCCCGATAAATAATGCCTGAATAAAAATCTACGTTTGGATACAATTTGCGGTCGATAAAATATTGATCTGTTAACGCAGCTGCTTCTAACTTCTTGGCAATTTCTAAAATAGGATCATTTATGCCAAGGTTTTCCAAAATATCATCGCAGGCTTTTTTAATAATTTTTGCACGAGGATCGAAATTTTTATACACCCGATGGCCAAATCCCATCATTTTAAAGGAATCTTTTTTATCTTTTGCTTTATTGATCCATTTTTCTGTATCGCCGCCATCCGCTTTTATCAACTCCAACATCTCTATAACTGCTTGGTTTGCACCACCATGTAATGGCCCCCACAATGCTGCAATACCAGCTGCAATAGACGCATATAAATTGCACTCAGAAGAGCCCACAATACGCACCGTAGATGCCGAACAGTTCTGCTCGTGGTCTGCATGCAAAATGAGCAATTTATTCATGGCGTTTACCACCACAGGGTTTACCTCATAATCTTCAGTACGCTGACCAAAGGTCATCCACAGGAAGTTGGTTACATAATCATATTTATTCTTTGGATAAATAAGGGGGTGACCTAGAGACTTTTTATAAATAAAGGAAACAATTGTTGGCAGTTTAGCTAACAATTTTATAATGGTTTCATTTTGTTGTTCCTCGGTTTGATCGGGTTCTAAACACTCAGGATAAAACGTTGATAAAGAAAATATTAAAGACCCCAATTGACCCATCGGGTGAGATTTGGAAGGGTAGCCATCAAAAAATTTCTTCATATCCTCGTGGATCAAGGTATGTTGGCTAATGTTTTTTTGAAAACCTTCTAACTGGCTTTGAGTAGGAAGGTTTCCATAAATAATAAGGTAAGAAACCTCTAAAAAACTGGCTTTTGCCGCAAGTTCTTCAATAGAATAACCTCGGTATTTTAAAATCCCTTTTTCGCCATCTAAAAAGGTAATTTTACTTTGTGTCGAACCAGTATTTTTAAATCCCGGATCAATTGTAATTACGCCTGTTAGGCCTCTTAACTTAGAAATATCTATCGCCTTCTCATTCTCTGTTCCGGTAATTACCGGAAGTTCTATTTGTTTACCATCAACCTTTATTTCTGCAATGTCTGACATATATTTGTATTGTGATTTAATCTTTGTAAAATAGAAAAAAAATTAGTTATTATATTAGTGAAACAGAAGTTTTACCTAATTTATGTCTCAAGCTAGACCAAGACTTTTATAAAAGTAAAAAGTTATTTAGATTTAATTTCATCTACAACACTTCCACATTTTAACATCTTATCTCCGTAATATGGATTTTTAACTTCTTTATTGGCCGATAACCAATCTCCCCCATCGCCTTTGTTAGCCATTGGGCAATGTTGTACGTAAATTGTTCCTGCTGAAAGTTCTGCATTTTTAAATAGTGCAATTAAATCAGTACTTAAATGGGTAAATTCTACACGCTGAGCTTCTACATTATCACTTTTTGCGATATTGTCGGCCATTGTTGCATCTTTTTCACATCCTTCATAATCGGCTAATAACGGTTGTAACGTTTTTGCTGCTGCAGCTGTTTCTGTAGCGTTAGTTTGAACTAGAGCATCTTTCAGCGCCAGATATTGAGTAAAAATTGCTGCCTTTTTTTTGTCTTTTAGCCTAACATCGTTTACGGATACCACACTAGTTTTTATGGTAGAATCCTGTGCATCAGCTTGTTTTTTTTCTGATTGGTTACATGCAAAAAAAAGAGTAACCAAGCCAAGCGCAAATATTTTATTTTTCATATCTCATTTTTTGCTCAAAATACAGATTAAATTTTTAATAGAATAAAAAAAGCCCCGCTAATTGCGGGGCTCGACTAACTTTATTTCTTTAAAATTATAATTTGAAATTATAACCTAAACGCAAAGCATATTGCTCCATTTTAGAAAAGTAAGTGCTAGAAGCGCTATCGTTGGTATAACCTTCATATCTTGCACCTAGTTCAAGTCCGTTTTTCCACTCGTAACCAACGCCGCCGCCATAAATAAAATTGGTTTTAGCACCAGTTTGGATAGCAAAACCTGCACCTGCATTTCCTTGAAGATAAAATCTTTGGATAGCAAATACTTTAACTCCACCAATTACAGGAATAAAATCTACGTCTGCAGAATTGTCTCTACCCAATAACTTGGTATAACCTCCGCTAGCCGTAATGGCAACACTTTTTGTCAAATCGTATTGAAGTCTTAAATCTGCACCGTAAGCATTCTTAAACTGAGATTGTTTTGAGAAAATGCCACCAGAAACGCCAACACCTACTTTAAAAGCCATCCCGTTGTCCATTGGCATGCTCATAGATTCTTGAGCCTTAACGTTTGATGCTGTAAAAATTGTTGCAGCTACTGCGGCTGCTGTAAAAAGTTTAGTAAATGTTTTCATAATAATTTTTTAATTAATTAATTGTAAGGGTTTTTGGAAGCTATGTACGTATTCTAACTCCCTTTGGTTTTGAAAAAATTGAAATTATGGGCTTTTCTGAAAAAAGCTAGAAAAGCCCATTTTGTAAATTATAACCTAAAGCCATAAGCTAAGCGAAGACCAACATATCCGCCAGTTCTACCATCACGCGCTAATCCTTCATACTTAGCTGCCAAGTCTAATCCATTATCCCATGAGTAACCAATTGCAGGAGAATAAACGAAAGAAGTTTTACTTGGAGAGTCGGTTCCGAAAGCAGCACCTAATTCTGCTAAACCATATACGCCTGAACCAGATTTGTCGAAGAAATATTTCGCACCAACTTTAACAGGGATATAACCAGAGTTAACTTTTACATTTCCATACTTATAAGATAGGTTTGTATATCCTACCGTAATCGGAATAGACAATTGCTCATCTATGTTAAACTGATATCTAAGGTCTCCACCAATGGCAAACTGACCGCCAGTTTCTGTAGGAATACCTGCATTTAAACCAATTCCGAAATTCCTAGACTGAGCGTTTGCATTTGAGGTAAAGAATACGGCCACTGCAAATGCTGCTGTACTCATAATTTTTGTAATTGTTTTCATGATTGTTTACTTTATGTGTGTAATATTTATTACCAGCACATTTGCAAACCTTATGCCAAAAATCAATTTTATTAATCAATCGATTGATTTATTATATTTGCATGATAAACCATTTTTAGCACAAGATCTTGTAACCTATTGATAGGCAGCATGGCATCTAACCAATGTACATGTACTCCATCCTTTTCCATCTTTCTAAAAAAGGTGTTTTGTCTTTTGGCGTATTGGCATATTGCAGTATACAGTTTTGTCTTTAATTCTTGGATATTTAACTCGCCAAGTAAAAATTTAGAAACAAATTTATATTCCAGTCCGTAAAAAAGTAGCACTTCGTGAGAGATACCCTTAGATAAAAGCTGTTCTACCTCGGCAATTAAACCGTTGTTAAGTCTACTTTCTAAACGATTTTTTATGGAAGCCCGTGTTTGATTAACTTCGGTTTTTAAACCAAAAATCACCGGTTCTACATTCGGGAATTCAATTTTTGGCAGTTGGTGATTTTGTAGAAAATCGGCAATTTCTATTGCTCTAATCAATCTTTTTTTCGAAGAGAGGTCGGTATGTATTAATTGATCTTCTTTAAAATTTAGAAACCTTAACCTTAGTAACTCAATATCTAAGGAGAATAATTCTTGCCTTAAAGTTTCATTAACAGGAACAGCGGTAAATGGCTGGTGCATTAAAATACTGTGGAGGTACATCCCTGTCCCGCCACAAATGATAGGCAATTTTCCCCTCGCAATAATATCTGAAAATGCCCGATAAAAATCTGTTTTGAATAAATCTACATGATATCTGTCGCCTGCAGATAATAAATCAATCAAGTGATATGGAATGGGTTTGCCGTTGTTTTTATATTCGTTCAAGTCCTTTCCCGTTCCAATATCCATCCCCTTAAAAACCTGCCTACTGTCTACACTTATAATTTCGCCATTTAGCTTAGTAGCAAGCTGGACTGCCAGCTTAGTTTTGCCTGTGGCCGTTGCCCCTAGAATAACAATCGAATTATACGCCGCCATCTTCAAAACTTAAAATCATTTTAATGCTTCCCGAATTAAAAATAGCGCCAATTTCGGTTATTCTACGCCGCTGAAAATCGCCGTCTAATTCAAAAAACTGAGGTGCTGCAATATCCACTTGTTTAAAACCTACCTTCTCAAAAGCCAGTCCTTTACCCCAGTCTCGGTCTATGTAGGTCATTATGTCATTTGTAGGATATTGGCGATAATGTCCTTTTAATAATTTAGATAGGCCTCCAGAAACAGAAAAACCACGTTTCACAGCGAAGCGAATGATCTCTATCGAACGGTATTCTTCATCATAGTCCATTTTTCGGGCTGAGGAAAAAGTAATAACAGCTACCAGCTGCCCCTCCAGAACCAACCCATATTTAAACCTAGAAGAAGCATATCCCTGTAAATGATTTTCGGTTAAGAATGCTTCTGCCAATAGTTTCGAAATCCGCTCGAACGTTGTCTTTCTACCATGTATTCGCTTACTCAGTCCACAAAAAGAACGCAGCCTGTCAATTACAACGGCTGGTTTTCGCAGCCAAACATCTTCCCAAAGTTGAACGAATTTTTCTGATTTTAAATCTTCTCGATAAGCCAAATCTATTAGTTGTTGGGGCGAAAAGTGATTTCGAGTACTTATAAGATTGACAATGACTTTTGCATCTTGTATCGCCAAAAGGCAAAATGAGCAATCTTCTAGTTCTGTAACATGTAACCCTTCTGCTGCCAGCGATTTCTTAAACTGAACCTTCCAAGCGCTAACCTCCATCGATAAAAACCTTAAGCCCTAAACCCATTCGTTCTTTTTAAAATGGGCATGCACAATTTCTACGAAGGCAATTATTTCTTGTTGCTTTTGTTCATCTAAATCTACCAATGCAAACCCTTTTGTTTGGTCATCAAATACAATAAGGTCGTTATCTGATGGCTTAAAATCAGTTGCATTGAATTTTAGCATCACCTTTCCGTCTTCTACATATAAACCAGTAAAGAAAAATTCTGTAATTTTCTGACCGTTAGCATCTCTATTCTTCTCACTATAAAGTTCGTAAGCCGTATCAGAATCTTTGTGCACGGTATATCCGCGGGTTTGGTAAGAGTATAATGAAGCTCTAAGCGTTTGGAAAATTTCTACTAAATCAGTTTTCATAACTCAAATTTACTACTTAAACGTTTTGGTTTAGCAATAGTTTTTAATTATCTATCCACCACTCTTCGGTTGGCAGCGGTTTATCCAGCACAATCGTTTCTCCTATTTTTGGAGTTGTTAGCGCTAGGTTTTGCTTCTTAGCTTCAATGAACAGTTTCTTTATAGGTTCATCCCAAGCATGCATGGCCAAGCTGAACTTTCCCCAATGCACAGGCATTAGCGTTTTCGTGCCCAAGTCTTTGGCTGCTTGCACGGTTTGCTCTGGAAACATGTGAATGTACGGCCAATATTCATTGTATTGTCCACATTCTAATAACGCAATATCAAACGGGCCAAATTGATCTCCAATCTCTTTAAAATGCTTTTCGTAACCAGAGTCTCCGCCTAAAAAAAGATGATGTGTGTCTGTTTTTAACATAAATGCCGACCAGACCGTCTGATTTCGTTTAAATTTTCTGCCACTAAAATGCCTAGCCGAAACCGCCGTGAAATTCAATCCGTCAATTAAAACGTGTTCATTCCATGCAAGTTCGGTTATCTTTTCAGCAGCGATGCCCCAATCTGTTAAATGCGCACCGACGCCTAAAGACGTTACCACTTTATCGATATGTGGCCAGATCTTAGTTATCGTTTCGTAGTCCAAATGATCAAAATGGTCGTGGGTAATTAGCAGAATATCTATATTTTTAAATTCCTCAGCCTGCACAATATCGCTCCCTAAAAATGCCTTTGGCCCCATGAAACTAACAGGTGACGCGCGATTGCTAAAAACAGGGTCGACCAAAATGCGCTTGCCGTTAATCTTTATCAAATATGAGCTATGCCCAAACCATATAATTTCTGGCGATACAGGGTCGGCAAGCCCGTTGAGGTTTGGCACAACATGGGGCAACGCCTTCTTCGGACTAGCATTTGGCCGTTTGGCAAATAGAAATCTAAGGAGAAGTTTAGTAAAACCAACGCCCTCTAGTTGCATGGGCGTTTGCACCAAATTTTCGAGGGCTCCATTTTTATAGTTGGGAAGTGCTTTTATCCTACTTCTTCTATCGCCTTGCGGTAATTCACCAAAAGAACGCACCTTAATGACTAGCATAAAAACAAACACTAGGGCAAAGAAAATATAAACGAAGATCATTTGGCGAATCTATACAAGTGTTTAGCAAAGTTGCCTGGTTCGAAAAATCAACCAATAAAAACCTAGCGCTTTTCTTTGCCTTTAAGAGGTAAGAACTTTACTAATCTTAGGAATAAATTAGATAAAAAAAAGGCTCCAGTTGCCTGAAACCTTCTCGTTGTCAAGTTGGTAAAATTAGTTACTAGTGTTTTTCTTATCGGTAACTTCCGAACGAATTTCTTGGGCCAAAACTTTTAAGTCTTGCATTGCTTTACGTACACGTGTACCGGCAGCTGCATTGCCTGCGTTGTAAAATTTTTCTACATCTGCTTCCACAGATGCTACAACTTCTTTAATTTTTGAAAATTTTTCCATCTCTAGTTGATGATTTAAAGGTTTATAAGATTTATTTTTTCCAATAATACGTATTTACGTCGAATTAACAAGGGAATTGAATCAAAAATTAAAAATAAGTTTTAAACATTCTAAGAATTATTAACGTGCCTGAGCGCCGTTTAAAACTTATTTTTATCTAAAAAACTTTAAACGACGACTAAAAACTATTGTAATCGACTACCTGGTTCTAACTGCTTTTTCTGTTACCGGTATTGGTGAATTGAGTGTCTCATATTCTTTTTCAGCTGCATTGAGTACAGACATATAAGATATAAAGTACGCCAGCGTGCTCTCTGCGCCCTGGTTTCTATTTAAACTATTGGTTTGTAATCCATCTGCACAACCGTTTGTCTCGCGATCATAAAGTGGCACATGGAGGCTATTGTTTCCTAGAAACCATTGATAACTGGTATGTAGATAGTTTAAGTATTTATCTTTTTTGGTAATTTCATAAGCCTTACTGTACATCAAAAGCATTGCCATCGTATCAATAGCCTGTTGGTCATACACGGGGTTTTTTCCATGTTTTTTCATCCAACCTGCATTCCCAACTAAACTAAGGTATCCTTGTCCGAAAGAAAAAGAATCTAGAAAATCTATACTTTCAAAAGCAATGTCATAAGACTCTTTATTTCCTGTTGCCTGATAATGGCAGAGCAGAGAAAGTGGCAATATTGCATTGTCGTACGTTAAAATATCTTCGAACCAGTTCCAATCCTTTTCTGAATTTTTGCGGTAGGCATTTTTAATGGTATCTGCTAAACGGTTTATCTGCGGCACCAGCAACTCATCATCGCTTTGCGTTTTAAGATAATAGGCAATCCCTATTATGGTGTCGGCCATCCCCCTAATGTGGTTCAGCTTATCAAACTGAGGGTAGGAACGCCAAAATAATTCTCTCCCAAACTCTTTATAAGAATTGTTGGGGCCATTGCTTATTAAATAACCCAGTGACCAAATAGCACGTCCAAATGAATCTTCAGAACCAACTTCGTCTAAATATTTCCTATCATACGACAAAAAATTTCTGAAACCACCGTCGGGAGTCTGCATGTATTCTATAAAGCTGAGGTATCTTGGCATCAACTTAAGGGCCGTTTTGTTTTTTAGTTGATTATTTGCCATAATACAAAAAATCAGCGCCCGCGCATTGTCATCTATACAGTATCCCTCTTTCCAATTGGGTATGCCAAATTTAGCATGCTGTACAATTCCCGTATCATCGGTCAATAACTCTATGTGGCTTAGGTTTAAAGTCGGCATGGCATCAACATCAATAATAGGCGGTGTTTCTCTTTTGTTTATCTCGCCAAGCGCAACCGCTTCCTCTAATACTTTAATAAACGTATTTCCGGTAGATGGCCATCTCAACTTCAAACCATAATTGTAAGCTTTGTCTTTAAGCGCTTTGTGCTCCTCTTTGTGAGCCAAAAGGCCGTTAACGATTTCAGAGAGTTGGTGGTAATCTTTAAAGTCGAAAAGCTTACCTCTTCCATCTGCCAACAATTCTTGTGCATGCCAATAGGGCGTAGATACAACGGCTGCGCCAGCGCCTACTGCGTAAGAAAGTGTTCCACTTGTAATCTGCGCTTCATTTAAATAAGGCGTTATATATAAATCGGCCGCTGTTAAGTATTCATACAGTTCTGATTCTGAAACGAAGTTATTTACAAATGCCAAGTTTTTTTCTACACCAAGATCTATTGCCAATTGTTTTAAGCTATCGCGATATTTCTCGCCGCTCTGTTTTACCACACCAGGATGCGTATTGCCCAAAATGATGTACAAAACATCTGGATGTTTGGCAACAATTTCTGGTAAGGCCTTAATAACGGTTTCTAACCCCTTATTTTTACTAATCAAACCAAAAGTAAACAGCACTTTGCGCCCCTTAAACAAAGGGCTTTGTAAAAGTGGATTGTTTGCTGAGGGCTCCAAATCTGGCACACCATGCTCTATAATCTTAATGCGTTCTGCAGGAATTTTGTAAATGCTCTTTAAAAACAATACAGCCTTGTTGCTCATCACCACCACCTTAGATGCCTTGCCAGCAATTTCTTTAAGAATGGTCTCTTGCATAAAGTCTGGCTCTTTTAAAACCGTATGCAAAATGGTAATGAAAGGTTTTGTAAGTTTATTGATCAACGAAAGCAAGAAAACGCCACTCGTGCCTCCATAAATTCCAAATTCATGCTGTATAATACAGGTGTCTACCTCAGAATTGTTTATAAATTCTGCGGCAGCAATGTAATCTTGTTGATTTTGTTGCCTAATTACAAACTTTACTTCCTCGGGGTACTGATGTTCGTCTAAATCATCAGATTCGTTCATGGCTACGATAAAACTTTTACTTGCATCGTAACTTTTGTTCAAGCCAATTGCATTAACCAAATTTTGATTAAAGGTTGCAAGTCCGCATTCGCGTGGCGGAAAAGTTGAAATATAGGCAATTTTCATAGTAATAAGGTAATTATGTGCCTTTAGAACACAGACTTGAACCAAAAGTTTGTGATGCTAAGCAATTTTTCAATCAAAATAAAAAAACATAAGTAAATTGCCTAGTGTTAGCTATAAAAAACTCCTAATTATGAAATCTATTTGGAATGGCTCTATTGGTTTTGGACTTGTTAATATTCCTGTAAAATTATTTTCTGCGGTGCAACAAAGTAACCTAGATTTAGACATGCTAGACGAAAAAGACCATGCTAAAATTAAATATCTTCGTGTAAACGAACACACCCATAAAGAAGTTCCCTTTGATAAAATTGTTAAAGGTTACTACCTAAAAGACAGGTACGTTGTGTTAGATAAGCACGATTTTGAGGAGGCCTCACCAGAAAAAAATAAGACCATAGAGATTGAAAACTTTGTAGACATCAAAGAAATTAATCCAATCTACTATGAAACTTCTTACTATAGCCAACCTGAAAAACAAGGAAAAAAGGCTTATGCTTTGCTACATAAGGCACTTGTTAAATCTGGCAAGGCGGGTTTAGCCAGGTTTGTGCTTCGCAGTTCAGAAAATCTTTGTGTTATTCATCCTAAAGATAATGTGATTGTAATTACAAAAATTAGGTTTGCACAGGAAGTAAGGAAAACTACCGAACTTGCTATACCCGACGACCTAAGCGTTACCAAAAAAGAAATGGATGTTGGTTTAGCCTTGATTAAACACTACAGCGGTCCGTTTGACCTAAGCAGTTACAAAGACGATTATAGTGCAGAATTGCTAAAAATTATCAAAGCAAAAGCAAAGGGCAAGCGTGCTACGGTTAAAAAACTTATACCCAAAAAAGCAAATAGCGACGATCTATACGAGCAGTTGATGCAAAGTTTAGATGAAAAGAAAGGAGCCTAAACAATGAGCTTGAAAAAATACTTAGAAAAGCGCGATTTTTCTAAAACCACAGAGCCTAAATCTGGAGCAGGAAAAGGCAAAAAACTGGAATTTGTGGTTCAAAGACACCACGCCTCTCGTTTACATTATGATTTTAGGCTAGAACTAGATGGCGTATTAAAAAGCTGGGCAATACCGAAAGGACCTTCATTAAATCCAAAAGATAAAAGATTGGCCATGATGGTCGAAGATCATCCGTATAACTACAGAACGTTCGAAGGCAGTATTCCAACAGGTAATTACGGTGCTGGAACAGTGACAATTTTTGATGCTGGGAATTATACTCCAATAGACGATGGAAGCATTAAAGAGCTAAAAAATGGACTTAAAGATGGTAACTTAAAATTTAGGTTACAAGGGAAAATTTTGAAGGGTGAGTTTGCTTTGGTTAAGCTAAAAAATGGAAAAGAAGACAACGCTTGGCTGCTGATAAAACACAACGACGAGTTTGCCGTACATAAAGATTTCGACGTGGAAGATTTGGTTGATGCCCAAGTAAAGAAGCAAGGGTTAGACTTTAAAAAAGATAAAAAAAAGACATCCAATCCTACATCGCGCAAAGCGGACGAAAAAAAAAAGCCCTTAGCGAAAACTCAGGGAATTGAAGAATCTTACTTTAAGCCAATGCTAGCAAAACTAGCTGCTGGACCGGTAATTGAAGATGATGACTGGCTGTTTGAAAAAAAATACGATGGTTACAGGGCCGTTGTCTCCAAGCAAAACGAACATACCTTGATTAAATCTCGGAACGGAATGGACTACACAGAGAAATTTGCACCTGTTGCCAGAGCTTTAGAAAAGTTGGATGAGGATGCCGTGCTAGATGGAGAAGTAGTTATAGAAGATGAAAAAGGAAATAGCATTTTTCAAGAACTGCAAAATTACGACCCGAAGACGAGTAAAAGTAGCTTGAAGTATTATGTGTTCGATCTGTTAAACTTAAATGCAAACGACCTGCGGAATTTTACTTTGTTACAACGAAAAGAACTGCTAAAAAAAGTGCTTGGCAAACTTAACGGCGATGTGATTTGCTACAGCGAGCATGTTTTAAAAAATGGAGAAAAGCTGTTAGCAACAGCCAAAAAAAATGGGTGGGAAGGCATTATGGCTAAGAGAATCGCCTCTACGTACATTAATGGTTCTAGAACAGATTTATGGAGAAAATATAAAATTATACAATCTCAAGAAGCGATTATTATTGGGTTTACCAAGCCAACTGGTAGCAGAAATTATTTTGGGGCATTGGTACTTGCGGTTAATAAAGACAATGAGCTGATTTACGCAGGCAATTGCGGTACGGGTTTTAATGAGGAGACGCTAAAAGCGTTGCATGGAAAGTTATCGCCATTGACTACTAAAATTAAACCTATTGCAGAAAAAGTAAATAAAGAAAGTAGCGTAACCTGGGTAACCCCAACCTTGGTATGCGAGGTTAACTTTACAGAATGGACTATGGATGAACACCTCAGGCATCCGGTTTTTAAAGGTCTTCGAATGGATAAATCACCTCAGGAAGTTGTTATTGAGGAAGAAAAACCTACATCCGCTGTAAAAGTTGAAAACATGAAAAAGCAACAAGAAATACAAAAAAGACCGGAAGAGGAAACATTAACGTTCGGAAAAAAGAAGGTGGTGTTAAGCAATCAAAATAAAGTATTTTGGCCAAAGGAGCATATTACAAAAGGCGATTTGCTGGAATATTACAAAGCCATTTCGCCTTATATTCTGCCACATTTAAAAGACAAACCCCTATCGTTAAATAGACATCCTAACGGGATAAATGGTGCGAGCTTTTTTCAAAAAGATATGGAGGTAGATAAAATTCCTTCTTGGATTAAAACCGCTCCTCTACATTCAGAAAGTAATGATAAACAGATAGATTACCTCATTTGCAATGACGAAGCAACGCTGCTTTGGATGGTAAATTTAGGTTGTATAGAAATTAACCCGTGGCTTAGCACTTATAAGCTGCTCGAGCAACCGCAATACGCTGTGTTAGATTTAGATCCCCACGATATTGATTTTGAAGAAACCATCGCGGTTGCAAAAACCACCAAGAACATTTTGGATAAAATGGGAATCGAGGCATTTATAAAAACCTCTGGCTCTAAGGGACTGCATATTTTCATCCCGATAGGAAAAAATTACGATTACGAGCTTTCTAAAAACTTCATCTTTTATTTGGGAAATTTGGTACATACAGAACATCCAGATACAACCAGTTTGGAACGAAGCCCAGCAAAGCGAAAAAACAAAATTTATTTAGACTACCTGCAAAACCGACACGGGCAAACCATCGCGGCAGCCTATTCTGCAAGGCCAAAACCAGGTGCAACAGTTTCTATGCCGTTAAACTGGGAGGAAGTAAAAAGTGGACTTAAAATTGCCGACTTTACCATTTTAAATGCTTTAGAACGGCTGAATGCAATCGGCGATCCGTGGAAAGACATCCATAAGGTTAGAAACAATTTAAAAACTGCCTTAGAAAAATTGAAAAAAGACGATTAAGAATTGGCTTTTTAAAAACAGTATGAGCGGCAGCGTTGTTCTTTAAAAGAACTGATAACTTAAAAGACCAAAGCCATGATAAATAAAGTAAAAAAGAAAGAAGAAAGTGTTAGGGCAGAAAAAAAGGCAGAAACGAACGCAAAGGAGTCTGTAGAAAAAATTACCTCTGCAAAAGATGCTAAGAAAGTTGAAGCTGAAAAGAATTCAGATCAAAAACACAAAAGACCTTAAACAAAAAAAACTCCTTGGCGCTTAACAAGGAGTTTTTTTGTTATAATTAGGTTTTATTTCTTCGGCTTAGAAGACATGTAAAAAACCAGTTTACCACCGTTTACAATGTCGGCGTGTTTTAAAATATGGTCTTTAATTTCCTTTCCATTAATGGTTACTTTCTTTACGTACACATTTTTATCGCTTTGATTTATGGCTTCGACAGAAAAAGTTTTGCCATTTTCTAAATGTAAAGACGCACTGTTAACAGAAGGGCTGCCAAGCGAGTATTCATCAGAACCTGGCGCAACTGGATAAAAGCCAAGTGAAGAGAACATATACCAGGCACTCATTTGTCCACAGTCGTCGTTTCCGCCCAAACCATCGGCCGTAGGCTTATACTGCATATTTAAAATATGCCTTACTTCTGCTTGGGTTTTATATGGTTGGTCCGTCCAGTTGTAAAAATATGCCACATGGTGTGCAGGCTCATTGCCATGTACATAACCGCCTATAATTCCTTCTCTGGTAATGTCTTCTGTCTCCGCGAAGAAGGAATCGGGCAAATGCATGGTAAACAACGTATCTAAGCGGCTTGCAAACTTCTTCTTCCCTCCCATCATTTGCACCAATCCTGCAGGATCTTGAGGAGCGAAGAAACTATAATTCCAACTGTTGCCCTCAATAAATCCTTGCCCGCTGGTTGCCAAAGGATCAAAACCTTTTTTAAAGCTACCGTCAGCCAATTTAGGGCGCATAAAGCCAGATACTTTATCGAAATTATTTTTCCAATTGTTAGAGCGTTTGATAAATGTTGCATACACATCCATCCTATTTAGTTTTTTGGCCAATTGCGCAATCGCCCAATCATCATACGCGTACTCCAAGGTGTTCGAAACCGATACGCCACTTTTTTCTGCAGGTATATAACCCATATCCATATAATAGCCAATGCCGTCGTAATTTCTATGCGTTGCAGTTGCCACGCAAGCATCTAAAGCTTTATTTGCATCGCCTGTAAAAGTTCCTTTTACAATGGCATCTGCAATAACCGAAACGCTGTGATAACCACTCATACACCAATTATCATTTGCATAATGGCTCCAAATGGGCAACATGTGTAAACTACTTTGATCGTAATGGGCCAACATAGATTTTACCATATCGTTGTTTCTTGTTGGCTGTATGATGTTAAAAAACGGATGCAGTGCACGATAGGTATCCCAAAGAGAGAACGAGGTATAATTTGTAAAGCCGTCTGCCGTATGCACATCTTGATCTAAACCTTTATATTGCCCGTTTAAATCCATGTACGTTGTTGGATTTATAAAAGCGTGATACATGGCGGTATAAAAATTAATCTTGTTGTCTTCTGATGTATTGACTTGAATTCTCTTTAATTCCTTGTTCCAACTTGCCTGAGCTTGCTCTTTTACTTTCTCGAAATCCCAACCATTAATTTCGGTTCTTAAATTAGTTAGCGCATTCGCCTGACTTACCGGCGACAACGCAAACTTAATTTTAATCTTTTCTTGCTCTGCTGTGGTAAAATCGAAATACATTTTTAGATCTCTACCAGCAATTTCTGGGAAGTTTTTGGTCTGGTCGAATTTTCCCCAAAAGCCGTGGTAAGCCTGTTTAGCATCGTAATTTTTTTGACCATAGCTTTTAAAAGGCTTCGAAAAACTCATCGCAAAATAAACGGTACGTGTACGCGCCCAACCAGTTTGCTGTCTATAACCAGTAACAAGCGTGTCATTCACCACCCGAACGTAAGTCCATACGTCTTTACCTTTATAGTTATAAATACCCGCCATCAAATCTAAAATAATATGCGATTGATCTGATTTCGGAAACGTATATTGATGCATTCCTACCCTGGTGGTTGTGGTCAGCTCGGCGGTAATATTGTCGTCGTCTAACTTCACTTTATAATATCCGGCTTCCGCTACCTCATTTTTATGAGAGAAAGCAGAGCGATAACCGCTTTTGGGGTCATCGGCAGTGCCAGGGTTTAATTGTAGCTTGCCTTGCGTTGGCATAATTAAGAAATCGCCAAGATCAGAGTGGCCAGTACCGCTAAAATGGGTATGGCTAAAACCCGTAATGGTCTTATCTTCATACCGATAACCGGCACAATAATCATAAACCTTGCCATTGTATTTTCCATTGATTTCATAGCTAATGGTTTCTGTCTCAGGACTTAACTGCACGGCGCCAAATGGAACAGCGGCTCCAGGATAGGTATGCCCCATTTTTTCTGTGCCGATAATTGGCTTTACATACTGAACCAGATTTTGTTGCGCAGAAACACAAATAGCTGAGAGCATGAATAGCATAAAAGCCGGCAAAATTAGTTTTTTCGTCATATTGGTTTTATTTGGGATGAGCTTTTTTGTTTTAAACATCCTAAGGTATAAAAATAATCCTAATTGCGTTACAGCCGAATACTAAAACGATTAACTTAATCTATTTGGCTATCTTGTTTTTACAAGTAGTTGACCAGCACCTTCAAAAATTAAACTAAATAAAGCCTATTTTTGTGGCAGATTAAATAGAAATGAGTAAAAAAGGTAGAATTTTAGTGGCCATGAGTGGCGGAGTAGATAGTTCTGTGGCAGCTGTTATGCTGCATGAAGAAGGCTATGAAGTGATCGGGCTGACCATGAAAACCTGGGATTATGAGACCTCTGGTGGCAGCAGCAAAGAAACGGGGTGTTGTTCTTTAGACAGCATTAATGATGCCCGCACTTTGGCCGTAAACTACGGGTTCCCTCATTACATTTTAGACATTCGTAGTGAATTTGGCGATTTTGTAATCGACAATTTTGTTGATGAATACCTAGCGGGAAGAACCCCAAATCCATGTGTATTGTGCAACACCCACATTAAATGGGAGGCATTATTAAAACGTGCCAATAAGCTCGATTGTGAGTTTATTGCTACCGGACATTACGCAAATACCAGAAAGCAAGAAAACAATCGTTATGTCATCTCAAAAGGTAAAGATGAAAATAAAGACCAATCTTATGTGCTTTGGGGCGTAAGCCAAGAAAACCTAGCGCGCACCAAATTTCCGTTGGGTAGTTTCTCGAAACCAGAAATACGTCAAATGGCTTTAGACATGGGGCAAGAAGAATTGGCAAAAAAATCTGAAAGCTATGAAATTTGCTTTGTGCCAGAGAACGATTACAGGTCTTTTTTAAAACACAAAGTAGGGGATTTAGAAGAGCGTGTTGCAGGCGGTAATTTTGTGCTAAACAATGGAATGATTGTGGGACAACACAAAGGATACCCCTTTTACACCATTGGCCAAAGAAAAGGTTTGGGCGTAGCATTTGGTGAGCCGATGTACGTAACCAAAATTATGCCCGAAAGCAATACTGTTATGCTAGGGAAAGCAGATGAATTGGAACGTAAAGAAGCTATGGTGCGCAACGTAAATTTAATTAAATACGCAAGCATTACCGAGCCAATGGACGATGTGATTACCAAAATACGCTATAAAGATGCCGGGATGTTGAGCACCATTGTGCAAGAAAAAGAAAACATGCGGGTAGTTTTCGACCATAACGTATCTGCGATTGCTCCAGGCCAATCTGCCGTTTTTTATGAAGGGAATGATTTATTGGGTGGCGGATTCTTAGTTTAAATTTTATTTGGGCGGGTGTTCATTTTCAAAACAAAACTTAGTAGGATTTATACCCGCTTATAATTCTCATTAACATGAAGAATACTGATAAAAAAAGTTTGGAAAATGCGTATCGATTATTCGAGACTTGCGACATTGAGAAATTTGAAATTGGAACGACCAAAGGTTTGCAACAAATTCATCGTTATCTGTTTGATAACTTATATACCTTCACAGGTCAAGTACGCACAAAAAATATAGCAAAAGGGGGTTTTAGATTTGCGACCACTCTGTACCTAAACGAGATTTTGGTAAAAATCGAACAGATGCCCCAAAATAATGTGGAAGAAATAATTGCTAAATATGTAGAGATGAACATTGCTCATCCCTTTATGGAGGGAAATGGCAGAACTATGCGTATTTGGTTGGATGTAATTCTAAAAACAAAAATCAAGAAATTGGTTAACTGGCAATTTGTTGATAAAGCGCTATATCTACAAGCAATGGAAAGAAGCCCTATTAACGACTTAGAACTAAAAACACTTCTTACACATAACCTCACAAACGAAATACACGATAGAGAAGTTATTTTTAAGGGTATAGAACAGAGTTACTATTACGAAGGTTACGAAAAAGGCGACGGTGATCTGTAAGAACCTGGATAACAAAAACAGATTAGAATAAATACTTTTTCTAACTGTGTTTCAATAGGTTAAAATACCAAGATCTTCTTTTTTTTAGTCTATTATATTTTTTGTGAAATATGTTGGTATAAAAAAATAAAAATTTCTATATTTGCACCTCCTTAAACAAAAGGAATGATTCCGTAGCTCAGCTGGTAGAGCATTACACTTTTAATGTAGTGGTCCTGGGTTCGAATCCCAGCGGGATCACAAAAAGCCTCAAACGAAAGTTCGGGGCTTTTGTGTTTTATCCCGTGGGGTTCGAACCCGGGTTCGTACTTTTCTCTTGAGCGGGAATGAGCACGGGTAGAGCGAGCGAAAAAATCCCAGCGGGATCACGAAAAGCCTCAAACGAAAGTTTGGGGCTTTTATTTTTTTACTGCGCTGAGAACTAACATAGTGTCTTTTGCGGGTTCTCTGAATAAGATAGTTTTTACTTGTCGGATTCATAAAGTCAAATATTGGAGCAATTGCTGCGTCTCTGCAACATTTAAAAATCCACCACCTAACTTTAAACGTACATTAGTTTTTGGTTCTTTATTGGCACGCACGCATTTTTTATGCGCTGCCGGAAAAAGCAAAGACTTAGCTGCACAACCATTAAAATAATGTACAGTTAAAATTATTATATAATTATGACAGAGTTTACTTGTTAATTCTATCTTTACCAAATGGATATTATCTCGCGTGAGGATTTTATAAAGGCAACCGGAACCGCGAGGTTTCCCGATCTGGTAACTTTTTTAATGAAATCTATAAAAATAGATGCACTTAACCAGATGATATGCAAAGCAGGCGAATTGAAAGGGATTGCTTTTGCGAGGTTTGTATTTGTATTTTTAAAGATAAAGATAAACTTAGATCCAGAAGAACTAGAAAACATTCCAAAAACCGGCGCTTTTATTATAGTGGCGAACCACCCTTATGGCGCGGTAGAATCTCTCGCGCTAATGGAACTCCTCTTAACCTACCGACCCGATACCATGTTTATGGGCAATTTTCTTTTAAAAAGAGTACCGCACCTTGCCGATCATATTATTGCTGTTAACCCCTTTGAAAAGGTTAGGGACAGTTCTAGCATCAGCGGCTTAAAAATGACGCTGTGCAAGCTACGATCTGGTATTCCTGTTGCAATATTCCCGGCCGGCGAAGTATCGGCCTTCGACCTCAGAACATTAAAAGTAACCGACCGTAAATGGCATCCGGTAGTTGGTAAACTGATTGCCAAGGCGGGCGTACCTGTTTTGCCCATCTATTTTCACGGGCATAACGGTGTCGGCTTTAGCTTGCTGCGCTATATTCATCCTTCGTTGCAAACTGCGATGCTGCCCGCAGAACTCTTTAACAAGAAAAACCAAACAATAAAAATCAGCATAGGTAAACTTCAGGGTACGGCCTCCATTCCGATGGCATACAAAGATCCAAAATTGCTCGAGGTGCTGCGCGAACAGACTTACCGATTGGCGAATTGAACCGCTGCTAAATGCCAGAAGAATTTTAGGTCTGTCCAACGATTACTGGAACATACAGTCGTCTTAGTTCTGATGTCCGACTTTTGATTTCCCTTTGAGCGTTTTTTCCTTCAAAAAGTTGCTAGGCCAATCCCACCGAGTTGGCTATAGCTAAATTTAGCTTTCCAATTTTAAACGCGCGATTGGCGAGAAGATATTTTTATTTCGGTATTTCGATAAATTTAGCTCAAACTAAGTCTCCGCTTTCTAAGTTACGTTCGGCTCTTTAACTTTCCTATAAGTTCTTCGCTATATGGATCTGATGAAATGCCGTAACCATTTACCAAAACACCCTTTACCTCCCCTGTTTTCGATGAAATGGCATACACAATCGCTTGGTCTTCCGGGTCAGATTCTCCCTCGAAACGGTAATGTCCATCAATTAAAAATAGCTCTGGAAATTGATGGATATCATGTTCTTCTGGAATGGATTGATTATTTTTTAAATTAAAATCTAACGTGTAGCCACGACCAACCAACACATTTATTACCTCAGAAAGTGTTTTCATCTCTCCAATATGTTCAAGTCCTTTCATATCTATAACCTTCTAATTTTTGTGTTAATTTTTGCTTTCGTAAGTTAATCAAATTTGCACCAAACCGCGGCTCGTAAGTTTACAGATTCTTAGGATTTATGAGCAAGCGAGCTAATTCGCCTAATCGTAATTTTTCTAAGGCAATTTGCATCAGCCGTGTAAAAATTTAACTTTGCCAAAGACGATACATCTAATCGCCCGTTTTGCAGATTAGTTTTGTGCCTCATTAATTCGCTTACACCTCGAAAAGCGCTTTCTCTAATTCTATAAAAAAATGCATGTGCAACTAGTATCCATTGTGATAACCTTTGCTATTCTTTCGCTAATTGTTGTCTATTTCTTTTCGAACGCTAAAAATAAAAGAGCCAAAATCCTCGAAAAAATTAGAGAAGAATGGCAAGATGCAAAAACCGACGGCATCAATCTAATTAAATTAGACTGGTACATGCCAAATGCCTTAAAAGGCTTTCACGAAATTAACCTGCAAACCATTTCTGATATAGATTTCCATCAACTTTTTGCCTTTGTAGATCGTACAACAAGTAAAATCGGCCAACAATTTCTATTTCATAGATTAAAATCGCCTGCAAAAAACATAGCGCAATTGACCGATTTGGATGAGCAGGCTACGTTTTTTAATGACAATACAGCTATAAGAGAAAATGTGCAATTGGAGTTATCCAAACTAGATCACGAAGATGCTTATACTGTTGCCTTGTTAATCAACCAAGAATTTCCGAGTAAGCCATCTTGGTATAATTTGCTTATTGTAGATGTAGTTGTATTGGTTTTGTCGGTTGTAATGGGATTTATAAATCCAAATTTCTTTTTGCTAGCGCTCTTCGTTATGGTCTGCAACGCTACCTACCTAACCTATTGGAATAAGAAAAATATTTTGATTTTTACACAATCGCTTGGCCAATTAAATGCGCTAATCAATGTCTCTAAAAAACTAGCAAAAAAGCCCATTCCTTTTAATAACGATTTAATTACAGAGAAGATACCGGTATTTAAAAAAGTACAGCGAAAAATTGCCATTCTTTTCATCAACAACAATAAGAACGGCGGCGACATCAGTCAAATTCCTGTCTATCTGTTCGAGATGATAAAAGGTATATTCTTGGTAGATATTTTTACCATTTTTAACCTGCTAAAATCCTTAGAAAGCAACCGGAAAACCATTTCATATTTGTTTGAATATGTTGGTTCGATAGATATGGCTATTTCTTTAACTGCGCTGCGTAGCAATTCTACAGGAATATGTAAACCAACATTTACTGTCGACGGCAAGAAACTTTCGGTTAAAAACATCATCCATCCATTGGTAGAAAATTGTGAACCCAACAGTATTGACGTAGAAAATAAAAGCGTTTTAATTACAGGTTCTAACATGTCGGGGAAGACAACTTTTCTGCGAACAATTGCCATTAACTCTTTATTGGCACAAACCATTTATACCGTTTTTGCAGACTATTACGAAGCTCCGTTTTTAACTTTATATTCTTCCATTAGAATAGACGATGATTTGTTTACAAGTAAAAGTTATTATTTAGAGGAAGTAACCGCCATGGGGAATTTGGTTGAAGCAGCCAAAGGCGAAGATCAGCACCTGTTTATTATGGATGAAGTATTTAAGGGCACAAATACCATTGAAAGGATTGCTGCTGCAAAATCTATTTTATCGTACCTAAATCAAAAAAACAACATTGTATTTGTTTCTACGCACGACATTGAGCTTGCTGATATGCTTGCCAAGGAATTCGATTTGTACCATTTTACAGAAACCATAGCCGAGGATGAACTTATTTTCGACCATAAACTAAAGCAAGGCCCACTTAAAACAAAAAATGCCATTAGAATTCTACAAATGCACCATTATCCCACCCAAATTATAGAAGAAGCTTTTGCGATAAGTAAAAAGTTATCATCGGGGAAAACGGGTGATTGGGATTAGAGATTTTGAAAGGGTTCAGTCAACTTAAATCTTAAGCGTTTTTTTGAATAGTTGAAATGGAATGATAGATTTGGGAAAGTTAGATAAAAAATATACGCTACAGGATAGCGGGTATTTATTAGTTAGCGGTAAGTTTAACCTAACAACTCCAATGAAAAGACCGTTTGACACAGTAAAGGATTTTGTTTTCGATAATCTTGACAAGACTAGAGAAAATAACAGATTTATTTTTGAACATACCGACAAGTTTATGGTTTGGATAGTTGGTTTTTCAATTGGCGGTTTATCACTTATCATAATTAACCTCAATAAATTTGACAAAACATTTAGTCATAGTTTTTTGAAGTCCATTTTGGTACTTTTGGTAATTTCAATAATTTCTGGAATTGTATATCGAATTGCTTTTTACACTTATCAAGTTTATTATCAACAAATAGAATTTTATTTAGAAGGTGCGTTTTCAAATAAGGAATTTATGGAAATTGAACCGGACGACTTAACTGAAGAAACAGATATAAAAGAAGTAATAAGAAGGTTAAAAGAAGACTTTGGAGAAGATGTTTCTAATATGTTTAGTATTTACGAAAAATCTGATGAGGAAAGAAAGTTATTTCTTTTGAATGACTTGAAATCGCATTACAAAAAACTGGAGAATGGGCTAAAAAAGATTTTGAAATAGCTATTGAATATACTAAAGATACATTTCAAAAAGCCTTTGGTTTTTCAAAAGATAGAATTGATAAAATGTTTAACGACAACACGAGTACTAAATTGAAAATTGCAGGTTGGATAACAAGCGTTTCATTCTTTTTAAGTTGTTTATCATTTGTCGCCGTCATAATCATTATGTGCATAGCGTACTAAATAAACCAACTGCTAACAGCAAATTTGCTTAAAAATGGCTAACGGTAGTTTACTTTAATTCATCTTTATTTACTTAATTTAGTACGGTGCGACAACGGTTCTATAAACAATCCTATTTCTGCAAGAATTTTCAAACCGTTAGCTAAAAGTTTTATTGACCCTACAAACTCCAAATAAACTGCAAAAAATAAAACGACAACTATGACATTGACCTGTGTAACAGCACAAATAGATTGGCTTTCTCTTGGGACACTTGTAGCAACTTTAGTTACAGCACTTGCGACGTTCTGGACGGTTTTAGAAGTAAAGAAACAACGAGAGACATCCTATCGTCCTGAAATTTATCTTGGTAATCAACAAATAAATTTTTATGGACTAAAGTGGAAAGATACTTTCTTGCCGTTTTCCTATTCCACGGAAGAAATTAAAGAGTTTAATGATATGTCATGTGAAAACTATATAAATATTGATTTACATAATGTTGGTTTTGGTGTAGCAAAAGCTATAGAATATGAATGGTCTTTTGACATTCAAAGAGTCATTGAAAGTATTGATCAAGTTAATCATATAGGTTTTTTCCATGTTCATTATGACAAGATTTTAGAAATATCTGCTCCTCAAATTGAATTTAAATTCTCTCATATGGTTACTAATCAACTCAGGAAAAACACAGTGAATTATATTCTTTCCTCGTCAATTGAAAAAATAGCGACAAAAATCAATGTGCCTTCCTGCTATATTGACCTTTATCTGATTTTTTTATCATCAGCTTTAAACTATTATTCAAAAAAATCAGAAACAAAAAAAGAAGTAAAAACTCATAATATTGAATTGGAAAATTTTCCTCAGTTGAAATTGAAATTAGCTTACAAAGACCTTCACGGAAAAAGCCATAGTAAGTCTTTTGGACTTCGTTTCTCTTTCAATCACCTTAGTTCTCCTGAAAATGCAACCGAAACAAGACGAGAATATGGGCAACAACTTTTGGTGGCAACGGAGATAACCGAATAAATAACAAAATTATTGCTGATCCATTTAACATATTTTGTTCCAGACACAAGTTTAAATTGTGGAGATTCCAAAGTTTTAGATACTTTTGAATTGTCTGTTATGGCAAATGAATTAATAAAAATTATCAGCGCTGATAATGAAAACTAAAAAAATATTCGCACGAGAATTCCTATTTCTACTTGGAACAGTAATTCTGTATTTTATAATAACATTTTTATTAATGTTTATTATTAAATCAAAACGAGAAAAATTACTTAAAATTCAAGATGAAATTTCTTCTATATCCAAAAACGAAAAACTACCATTTCGCCTCAAGGTTTATGATTACTTAAATTCAGAATTAGATACTAATTCAAAAAATAAATTTTATGAATCTGCAAATTTCATTTCAAATTTAAAATCTGATGAAGTAATGGCTGATGAAATGTATGTTTATTTATTTAACAATAAAAAAACAACACTAACTCTTTCAGAATTTAAAGCAGCAATTAAAAAAGACGTTGATTCTGAAAGATATCTAAAAGAGATAACTGTTTTAGAAAAAAAAGTTGAAAATAATAAAGACTCATTTTTTTATACTAGTATTAGTAAGGATAAAATAATAAGCATCGGGATTGCTCTTTTTTCAATTTTTTTTCTTCTGCGTTATTTGATTTACGGAACAAAATGGAGTTTAAAACAACTGAAAGTATGAATACTAATGCCAACACCGTGTATAATTAGTTGCTTAGTTTTAGTCTAACCCGCTATTCGTCATCTTCCACAGGGCGATGTCGAACTTAAGATAAACAGGGATTTGTAACCCCTATTTGCTATATAATTGCGTCCCTAATGGTTATGCACAATCGGCGAAGAGCATAATTACATTATGAAATGTTGGGTTATCTATAAATACGAGCATTAAGCAAATTATATTAGCGATTTTCTTGATGGCTTTACCAATAATCTCTTTTGCAACAGATTATTATATAGCAAGGACAGGTTTAAATGTAAGAGCTAGCATAGGAACAAGATATTCTGTTTCATTTACTTTACAGAAAGGTGATGAGGTTGAATTAGTATCGAAGGAGAAGAGCTGGTATAAAATAAAGTATTTAGGAAAGACCGGTTATGCGAATTCAAAATATTTGAAATTTAGCAGAAATATATCTCACACAAAATCAAACACAAATTCGTCTCGCTCAAAAAAGGATAAACTTCTCATCCTTGCCTGCGCGATCTCAGTCGCCTACATTGGTTTTACCATCTATGGGAGACTACGTGATAAAAAATTATTAGAAAGCGTCACGAACAAAAATAGAGGTACAGAATCAGAAAGAGATTTGGTATTAAAGCTGTTAAAATTCGGCATACCGAAAGAAAACATTTTTCATAATCTTTATGTGGAAAAACGCAAAACTCAGTTTTCTTAATCTGATTTAGTTGTTGTAACCGAAGTTGGCATTTTAGTAGTTGAAGTAAAAGATTATAGCGGATGGATTTTTGGAAGTGGGAACCAAACACAATGGATACAGATTTTGGCTTATGGTAATCGGAAATATCGATTCTACAACCCAATAATGCAAAACAATACGCATGTAGCGGAACTACGTAAAAAACTCTTCCTATTTGAGGATATACCATTTTACTCGATTGTTGTTTTTCACGGTAACAATGAATTAAAACGCATCAATTTGGTGCACGATGGAACAATTGTTGTAAAAGCTAAATGAGTTATCCAGCTTGTGAGAGATCTTTTAAGAGACAGAGAATCATTTAATTATACTAATGAAAATGAAGTAATTCGGATTTTAAGAGAAGCATTAACAAATGGAGAAAATATAGAAAATTAAATTCGGCACAACGAAAACATTATAGATATACTGGGGACGCATAGAGAATTTGATTAAAAGTTATTCTTATATCGATGTGCAATAAGAGGAAGAGTCGGCTTCGGATATAATACTAACTGGAAGCTAACAGCTACAACAAATGTTTAAGTAATTGAAGTTTATAAGGTTTATCTTCGGGATAAGCGACCCTAATATCGCAAAGAATTGGGGTAGCTGGTTACAATCCCGAAGGGATTAAATGCTTATAGAAATTCTAATTCGATATGATACGACCCCGATAGGGTCGAATGTTGCAACGAATCGTTTCCTATAAGCAGTTGACCCCGATGGGGTCGTGTATTGTACGAAACACCATTGTTCGACATCTTCCGCAGCCCGATGTTGAACTTCCGATAAATAAAAATACTTTAAAGGTAATTAAACAACAATAATTATACTCAATCACAACTTTAAAATTTATTATCCTAAAAAAACTATATTTTTACCACCCCAATTGTTAACTATGAGCACAGAAACAGAGGCAAGCTCTTTTTTAAAAGAATTTAAAGAAAAAATGAACTTTTGGGATGTACTCTTTCGTGATGAACGAGGCAAAAATGTCCAGGCTCTTGTAGATTTAGAACTTCGCCCGATAGAACGAAAAGCCATTTTGGAAGCACTCGAAACTAAAGACTACAGCGAAGGCCCATTCGAGGAAAAGCTATATGGCGGGAATGATATGTGGGTGTTCGGGAAAACCATAAAGAAAAGGGAAGTGTACATCGAAATTACAATCGGCGCTTTGAACTGTAGCGTTATTTGTATTTCCTTTCACTTGGCTCAACACAAAATGAACTATCCTTTAAAATAAAGCAATATGAAAAGTCCAATTTCGGGTAAAGAAATGAAATTGACCAAAGAACGAAGGTCGATGGATTTTAGAAAGGAAAAAATTGAAATTGTTTTTCATTTTTACAAATGCGAGGATAGCGAAGAGCAATTTACCACCACAGCAATAGACGAAGTGAATATGAATCAGGTATATAACCAATACCGAGATAGATTCAACATTACATTTCCTGATGAAATTAGTAGAATTCGTGAAAAGTTTGGCTTGTCGGCAGCCAAGATGTCAGAAATATTAGGTTTTGGGGTAAACAGTTACCGTAAGTATGAAGCAGGCGAAATGCCAAGCATTGCCAATGGCAAATTAATTCAAATGGTTAATGAGCCCAAGTTTTTTATTGATATGGTGGAGTTGTGTGCAACCATCGACGACAAAGCTAAAACAAAATATATTCAGAAAGCCCAATTATTGGTTGAGGAAACAAAGCGAAATGTTTTCAATTTGAATTTGAAAGAGTATTTATTGGGCAATCATTTGGCTGACATTTATTCGGGATACAGAAATCCAAACTTCGAAAAGCTGACCGAAATGGTGGTTTATTTTTCAGAACAATTAACGCCATTTAAAACCAAAATGAATAAATTGTTATTCTATGCGGATTTTTTAATGTTCAAACAGAGTTGTTTTTCCATAAGTGGCGTACGTTACAAAGCCATAGATATGGGACCTGTTCCAAACAACTTTCAAAGTATTTTTGAATATTTAGCCAATAAAGACGAAATAGATATTCGTACCACAGAATTTCCAAATGGTTATTCGGGCGAACAATTTAAGGCAAGAAAAGATAGACCTTTTAAAGTTGATTTGTTTTCGGGAAATGAGCTGGAAGTTTTAAAGAAGGTGGCAACCGTATTCAAATCAACTAGTACCAATGATATTATTGAGTTAAGTCATTTGGAAGAATCCTGCAAAAAAAACGAAAAAGATAAAAGTGTAATCAGTTATGAGTATGCATTTGAGTTAAATCAAATATAACCCGCTGTTCGCCGTCTTCCACAGGATGATTTCGAACCTCAGATAAATAGGGATTTGGAATCCCTGTAAGCCGTTTTAAAAATTTCCAAATTTGTGAATTCGGAAACCTGCCCTAGAATGCTCTAACATCCCGAAGGGCAGAAAACAGATGGAGTTGGTCTGGAGTTGTGAATTCTATACCTTTTCAGTACGCTAAAAATCTTAAAACATATTCGAATATTTAAAATCTAATGATAGATTTGGTTAACTTAAACAAAAAATATTCGCTACAGTATAGCGCATATTTACTAGTTATAACTCATTTTAAAAACTACGACGACTAAGATATGTCAATACTACCGATAAACCCGAAATAACAATGAATAAACTAAAGTTTCCGATAGGACAATTTATAAAACTTCAGGAAATTACTGATGAAATTTTATACGGTTACATAGAAAGCATTTCTAGTTTCCCTTCTCGTTTAAAGAAGGAAGTTGAACATTTATCTGATTTTCATCTAAACACACCATACCGGGTTGACGGATGGACAATCAGGCAAGTTATAAACCATTGTGCTGACAGCCACATGAACAGCTTGATAAGATTTAAGCTCACATTAACTGAGGACAATCCTATTATTAAACCTTATTATGAAGCCCGTTGGGCCGAACTTGTTGATAGTAAGGAAATAAGAATTGAACCTGCAATTAAAATGTTAGAAGGTATACACGAACGTTGGACTGTCTTATTAAACAGTTTAACCAAAGCGCAACTTGAACGAACCTTTATTCACCCAGAACATGGCAAGAAATTTCGTCTTGACGAAAACATAGGTCTTTACGCGTGGCACTGCAATCATCATTTGGCTCACATAACATCGCTGAAGGAACTGAAGGGCTGGAAATAAAAAGCCAAGTATTATCGCTGTTCGTCATCTTCCGCAGGCAATTTCAAACTTCAGATAAATAGGGCTTTACACCCCGCTGTTGTTTTAAAAGATTTCTACGTTTGAGGTTTTAGAAATCCGCCTTACCGAGAATGTAGACGGATAAGCTTAACACTTGGAAAAGGTATTAAGCTCATCTTTAAAAGAGATTGCTTCGTGCCTCGCGATGAGGATCGGGTTTTCGTCATTGCGAGGAACGATGCAATCTTAAAGGTGATTTTTCTTACAAAATAAAGCCGTACTAAAGTTAGCTACACATCATACGTGGTAGAAGACGTTTCTCCACCGCGACCAGTCCAATTGGTATGGAAGAACTCGCCACGGGGCTTGTCTATTCTTTCGTAAGTATGGGCGCCAAAATAATCGCGTTGCGCTTGCAGCAAATTAGCAGGTAAACGCGCAGTTCTATATCCATCAAAATAAGTTAAACCTGCGCTTAAACAAGGTACCGGGATACCATTAAGCACCGCAGCAGAAATCACTTTTCTCCATCCTATTTGTGTATCGGCCATTTTTTTGGCAAAGAAAGGATCCAACAATAAATTCGCTAAATCTGGGTTTTTATCAAAAGCTTCTTTAATGTTGCCTAAAAATTTCGATCGGATAATACAGCCACCACGCCACATTACCGCAATGCTGCCATAGTTTAAATCCCAACCATATTCTTCTGCAGCCGCCCGCATCATTTGGTAACCTTGTGCGTAAGAAATTACTTTTGCAGCATATAAAGCATATCCCAGTTGATTGATGAATGCCTTTTTATCGCCTTCGAAAACAGGCTTGGGACCAGTTAATATTTTAGATGCTTCTACCCTTTCGTTTTTCAATGCAGACAAACATCTAGAAAACACAGATTCAGTAATCAAGGTTAATGGAATACCTAACTCTAACGCCACGGTACCAGTCCATTTTCCAGTACCTTTTTGGCCTGCAGTATCTAAAATTTTATCAACCATCGCCACACCGTCTTCGTCTTTAAAAGCTAAAATATCGCGCGTAATTTCTATCAAATAACTATCTAACTCTCCTTCATTCCAATCTTTAAAAACTTCGTGCATTTCCTCGGCAGTCATGCCAAGTAAATCTTTCATAATCTGATATACTTCGTTTATAAGCTGCATGTCGCCATATTCTATGCCATTATGCACCATTTTTACAAAATGACCGGCGCCGTTTTCTCCTACCCAATCGCAACAAGGTACTCCGTCATCTACTTTTGCCGCAATTGCCTGAAAAATAGGCTTTACCTCTGGCCAAGCTTTTGGAGAACCACCTGGCATAATAGATGGGCCTAACAATGCGCCTTCTTCGCCACCAGAAACGCCTGTACCTATGTAAAGCAGTCCTTTGCTTTCTACATATTTGGTTCTGCGGTCGGTATCTGGAAAATGAGAGTTTCCACCATCTATAATAATGTCGCCTTTTTCTAGGTGGGAAATTAGCGTTTCAATAAAATCGTCAACAGGCTTTCCGGCTTTTACCATCAGCATTACCTTACGTGGCGTTTTTAAAGAACCTATAAAATCTTCCATCGACAGTGCGCCATAAATATTCTTGCCTTTAGCCCTACCCTCCACAAAATGGGTTACTTTATCTACTGTGCGGTTAAAAGCGGTAACCCTAAATCCTTTGCTCTCCATGTTAAGGATTAAGTTTTCGCCCATTACGGCAATACCTATCACCCCAATATCTGATGCTTGTTTCATATTTTAAAGAATTGATTTTTTTATTGAATTAGATGTATAATCGGTATTATCTCCCAAATATATTGTTTTAGATTAAATGTGGCGATAGTAAGTGCAAAACTATGTTTTATTTTGGGCGCGCCCCTCGTAAAAACTTCGGGTCGGGCTTTATCGTTCCCGATTTTTTTTATTTGGTTAAAAAAGCCAAATAAAAAAAAGCGGGAACGATAAAGCCCTCGCGCAAAAACGCATAACGTAAATAACAGGTGCAAACCCCCGCTACCAAAAAGCGATTTGCCATACATCTTATCATTTTAGAACCTGTTTAATTTTTACAATTTTCTTTCTTTGTAAAAAAGCCCCCTGCTTTACCCAACGCTGCCCTATCCGGACGGGAGTCTTTTTTTTTCATAAAAAGAAACAAAACCGAGCATTTCCTGCGAGCTCATGAATGCCAAAATACAACAGACAATAATGAATAAATCAAGGCTGGCACTTCTTTGGGTAAAAATTCGCCAAGCTGTTTTACATCGATGCTTCGAGGCCTTTCCCTTGATTTCTCACCCGCACGGCTGCGAATCTCTTCGTACCGATAACCCGGTAGTTCTCTGCAAGCAGCTTTAGGCGTTTTTTCCTCCAAACAGCTGCTAGGCCAACCCCCACCGAATTGGCTACAGCGATTTTATTTTATCCGAATTTAAACAGGCTTCTTACATTATAAAAAAGCAAAGAATTAATGCTGTCCGGTGTAATAAAGCGATTTGATTTCAACAGGATAACTACTCGCAGTCTATTGTTTGTCCATAACTGCTTGTGGTTACCGGAGATAAAAAGGGAATTCCTAAATCTGCGGCACGTAAAATGAAGATTACACCCATTATAAGCATAAACCAAGGAATGAGTTTATTGGTATTAAAATGGATGTACTTTTTTAAATAAATTCCTCCCAAAGAAATCATCATCATTAAGGGTGCAGTACCAAGACCAAAAAGAAACATAAAAGTAGCACCAGAAATTGTGCTGCCGGTATTTAAGGCAGTTGCCAAAGCAAGATAAACCATCCCACAAGGTATTAAACCGTTTAACATCCCAGCAAACAAACCCCACATTTTTAAAGCGAATACTTTGCCCATTAACTTACTGATTGGATTTAAGGCTTTGAGCTGAATTTTTGAAAATCTATTTTTATAACTTTTGCTAAACTGAAGTGCTGTAAATGCAATTAGAACAATGCCGATGCTTATGCTTAATGTTTTTTGGTCGCTAAACACCTTCAAGCTATTTCCCAATGCGCCCACAACTATCCCTAAAAGAGTATAAATTAATATCCTTCCAACTTGATACAGCAATAGTTGAAAGCCTGCGTCAAAATAACTTTGCTTTTTAAAAGGCATACTAAGCATAATAGGACCACACATTACCGCGCAGTGCAGGCTTCCGAACAAACCCATTAAAAATGCCAATGGTAATAATTCCGTCACAGCGTAATGGTGTTTTTATACAAGTAATCTTTATTCGCAGAGCGCCATTGTAGGTTTAAAAACCATAAGCCTTTAGCCATTTTAGTTTTATCCACAACAATAAAATTAGAACTGCCAGCTGTACTTCCTTTTAATTTAACATCATCGGCACTGCTAGATGGCCGCATTAACACCAGGTTGTACGTTGCGCTATCCTTTATCTCAATAACAATTTGGCCCGCTGAAACGGTAATTTTCGGCTTTGCATCATCATTCAGCACATTTTGTTGCGCTTTGTACTCCGTATCGTAATTAATTCCTTTTTCATAATAATTCTCTTCAATCAATGGGTCTCTTCCGTGCACATAAAACATGTACACCACTAAGCTTGTTATAAAAAGCATAAATGTAACCAGTCCAATTACAATCTTCGTTCCCCAATTCATACGCTTTTTTTTTAAAGAATTAATTGTTTTAATTTTTAGCTGCACACACCATACGGTGCAAATATTTATTAGTCAACTCCTTGTGGCTGTGCAAAAAAACTGGTAGTTGCAGTGCTCAAAACCTTCCCATTAGAAACCACCTCAAAAACTGCGGGCGTTTTATATTCCTTAATTGAATTGGTTTTTCTAATGAGAAAAAAAGTAAGTTGAACAGAACCTCCTTTTGGCAACACAGCAGCTTTCTGAATAAATTCTACTTGATCCTGGTCGCTTTGCGGCTTAAATACAAAGGTTATGTTCTTATTTGTTTTGTTTGTGAGTTCTGCGCTGTACAAATTGGTCGTTTTATCAGTCCCTCTATTTTGATACAACGTACCGCTTGCCCTTAACACGGTAGTTTGCACATCTTCTCGTTTATAAATGAGCGAAGAAAAAACCATCAACACCACAAAAAGAACGGCCGCATATCCATACGCCCTTAACCCTATTTTAAAAACTTTTCTGTCTTTGATGTATTCCTGATTAAAAAAACCTATCAGTTTTTTGGGTTTGCCTATTTTAACCATCACTTCATCGCATGCATCTATACAGGCGGTGCAGTTTACACACTCCATTTGCGTTCCCTCTCTAATGTCAATACCTGTTGGGCATACTTGAACGCAGAGTTTGCAATCGATACAGTCGCCTTTTAAATTATCGATGGAATCTCTTTGTAGTTTTGCACGGGGTTCGCCACGGGTTACATCATAAGCTACCACAAGACTTTGATTGTCTAATAAAACCCCCTGTAACCTACCATAAGGACAAATTACCGTGCAAACCACTTCTCTTACGTAGGCAAAAACGCCATAAAAAACAAATGTAAACAGCCAAATGGAAATAAAGCCGGAAACGTGTTGTGCCACAGGCTCGGTCATAATTTTAATCAATACGTCTGAGCCGATCATGTAGGCTAGAAAAACGTTAGAGATGGCAAAGGAAATTACCAGAAAAATAAAATGCTTGCTTAGCTTTTTCAGTATTTTTTCTGTGTTCCATTTTTGTGCGTCTAATTTGCGTTGCTTATTTGCGTCGCCCTCAATCCAGTATTCTATCCTACGAAAAACCATTTCCATAAAAATTGTCTGCGGGCATGCCCAACCACACCATAATCTTCCCAAAACCACTGTAAAACACACAATGAACATAATAAAGATGAGCATTGCCAACGCAAAAAGATAGAAATCTTGTGGTGTAAATATTAAACCAAAGAAAACGAACTTACGCTCTATAAAGTTAAGAAGAACCAATTGTTCCCCTCTAAATTGCAAAAACGGACAAGCAAACATAATCACCAGCAACACATAACTTACCCATTTCCGATAAGTATATAATTGACCAGATGGTTTTTTTGGATATAAAAAATTGTTGCCCATTAACTTTGTTTGCGCTTTATTTTAAGGTTTCTTTACAATTACGCTATCAGAAGCCGCTTTCATTTGATTGTCGGCGGGATTTTTTGCTTCGTATTTTTCTCCTTCGGCCGCTTTTGCTCCTGCCGGATTTGTGCCGTGCAACGAAAGAATAAAATTTGCCACAGCGCTGATTTTTTTGGGGTCTAAATTTTTCTCCCAACTGATCATCCCTTTTGCTGGCACGCCGTATTTGATAGTCTTAAAGACATTGTTTATTCCACCACCATGTAACCAAAAATCATCGGTCAGATTTGGGCCGATAATGCCTTGTCCCTTATCGCCATGGCAGACTGCGCAATTTGTTGCAAAAATACTTTTCCCTTCTTGTACTATAGCTGGCGCATTATCTAACTTAACTGTGTTTTCATCTATTGTATTGGCAGATTTGGCTAAAAAAGCTGTGTTTTGTATTTTAGCTTGAGCCATCTCATTGGCATATTCTTTATCCTGCGTATCTCCATATCCGCTAACTTCGTAATAAAAGAGATAACTTATAGCGAAAATAACGGTTGCCAAAAACAGGATGTTAAACCATGCCGGCACCGGATTATCTAATTCTTTTATGCCATCATAAGAATGATCTATTATCAGATTTTTTTCTTCTTCCATGGGCCTTAAACTCAAAAGTTTAGTCCAAATAGAAGGTTTAGCTTGCTCTTTTTTTAACCAAGTATGATAGTCTACAAGCTGTGCTTTTACTGGTGGCGTATATGGAGTAGGATTTAATTGTTCCTGATACAGTACCTTAAATGCATTTAGCAACGCTACCGAAACAACCAGCAGTACAACCGTAAAAACCAACAAGATAACGATGAGCATTTCTGTACTATTTAAACCTACGCTAGGTTCAGCAGAAGCTGCTGCAACGGGAGCCACATCGGCAGCAAAAGCTCCTATCGATGGTAATACCAGCAACATGGAAAGTTTAATCTTCTTCATATAAGTTGGGTTGGTTTTCTTTTAAGGGTAACTGGCTCATTGTGTCTATGTGCTTTTTGCTTAACTTAAGTAGATAAACGCCTACCAATACAAAAAAAACGATGAACATAAATAGCGAGGTTATCAGGTAAACTTCACCTCCGGCTAAATCTTTGATTTGATTAAACATATTATTGATTTGATGGAATGGTTTCCTTATTTGCTTTTATATCTGTCCCCAAACGCTGTAGATAGGCAATTATAGCTACAATCTCTCTATCGCTCTTAACCTTTATATTGTTGGTTTTAAGATCTAGCGCTATTTTTTCTGCCTGCGCGGTTAAATCTTCATTTGCCTGCTTATCATAATCAACAGGATAAGGTACGCCCAAGGTTTGCATAGCCCTTATTTTTGTAGCAGTAGTTGAAATGTCCAGCTTCTGCGTGATCAACCATGGATATGGTGGCATAATACTTCCCGGCGACATAGAGGTTGGATCGTGCAAGTGATTGTAATGCCATGCATTAGAATATTTGCCGCCTATGCGGTGCAAATCTGGGCCGGTACGTTTACTTCCCCATAAAAAAGGATGATCATACACAAATTCCCCCGCTTTACTGTATTCGCCATATCTTTCTGTTTCAGAGCGAAATGGCCTTACCGTTTGCGTGTGGCAGTTTACACAGCCTTCTCTAATGTATAAGTCTCTTCCCTGAAGTTCTAAAGCAGAATAGGGTTTAACACTAGAAATGGTCGGCACGTTAGATTGGATAACGAAAGTAGGCATCATTTCTACCATTCCACCTATTAAGATTACGATTAGGGAGAGCACCATGAATTTCATTGGTTTGCGTTCTAATCTTCTATGCCAAGCTTTGTCACCTGGAGCAAGTTCAATTACTTTTGGTAAGGGCATTGCTTCTGCTGCTTCGTTAGCTACCAACTTTCCGCTTAACATGGTTTTTGCCAAGTTGTATGCCATAACTATTACGCCTGCAAGGTAAAGCGCTCCGCCAATAGATCTTAGCACATGCATTGGAATAATCTGCAAGGTTGTGGCCAAAAAATTTGGATATTTCAACATACCTTCTGGCGTAAATTCTTTCCACATTAAGCCCTGTGTAAAGCCTGCCCAATACATCGGTACGGCATAAAAAAGAATACCCAAAGTGCCGATCCAAAAGTGAAAACCTGCCAATTTTTTAGAATATAACTCGGTTTTGTAAATGCGCGGAATCAACCAATACAACACACCAAAAGTTAAAAATCCATTCCAGCCTAGTGCACCAACGTGTACGTGGGCAATAATCCAATCTGTAAAGTGGGCAACCCCATTAATCTGTTTTAAAGATAGCATTGGCCCTTCGAAAGTGGCCATACCGTAAGCGGTAAGGGCAACTACCATAAACTTAAGGGTAACATCTTCCCTAACTTTATCCCATGCGCCACGTAGCGTCAACAACCCGTTTATCATACCACCCCAACTCGGTGCAATAAGCATTATAGAGAAAGCAACGCCTAAAGACTGTGCCCAACCCGGCAAAGAACTGTAAAGTAAATGATGAGGGCCTGCCCAGATGTAGATGAAAATAAGCGACCAAAAGTGTAAAATACTTAATTTGTAAGAATAGATTGGCCTATTTGCCATTTTAGGCAAAAAGTAATACATCAAACCCAAGTAAGGAGTGGTTAGAAAAAAGGCAACTGCATTATGCCCATACCACCATTGTACCAGTGCATCTTGCACGCCTGCATACACATAATAGCTTTTCAAGAATGAAACTGGAAGCTCGAATGAATTTATAATGTGCAATACTGCAATGGTAACGAAGGTTGCAATGTAAAACCAAATGGCTACGTATAAATGACGCTCGCGCCTTTTAAAGATTGTACCAAACATGTTTACGCCAAAAACAACCCAGATAATGGTAATTGCAATGTCTATAGGCCATTCCAACTCTGCATACTCGTGAGAGGTGGTAAAACCCATAGGAAGCGTTATTACCGCAGAAACAATAATTAGTTGCCATCCCCAAAAATGAATTTTACTCAGCACATCGCTAAACATCCTTGCTTTAAGCAAGCGCTGAAGGGAATAGTATACGCCCATAAAAATGGCGTTCCCAACAAAGGCAAAGATTACCGCATTGGTGTGCAGTGGCCTAATTCTACCGAATGTAGTGTATTGGCTGCCCAAGTTAAGTGCGGGGTTGTACAATTGCGTTGCTATAAGCAAGCCGACCGTCATCCCAATAATTCCCCAAACCAGTGTGGCAAGTGCAAAGTCTCGGACAATCTTGTTATCGTACGTAAATTTTTCTAATTGCATCATAGAAAAGAAGTTTGTTTTTTATAATACAAAAGTATGTGGGATTACGTGGCAAATTGATGACAATGCTTAATCAGAAAGATGATCTTGGTCATTTTTTTTCTCAACGGTATCATCGTCAAATAAAACGCGAATTCCTGGCGTGTGTAGGTCATCATTCTGACCAGTCTTATAAGCCCAAATAAATGCAGCGAGAAAAATGAGCGCCATGAATAGACTACAGCCGATTAAAAAATAGAGAATGTTCATGTCAAATTATTTTTACGGGCAAACCATCTGGTTGCCAACGTGGTAAAAGAAATGATGGTAATGGTGCTAATTGGCATCAATACTGCAGCAACTAAAGGATATAAAGTTCCCTGTAAAGCGAAATAAACCCCAATACAATTGTAGGCTATTGCGATACTAAAACTCATTTTAACCACTTTTAAGCCATCTTTACTCAGCTGAATAAAATTGGGGAGTAGATTGAGCGAGTCGCCTTTTAAAATGGCATCACAACCAGGCGTAAAATTATTTATATTGTCGGTTAACGCTATGCCGAAGTCACTCTGCTTGAGTGCACCCGCATCATTCAGTCCATCGCCAAGCATTAAAACTTTGTTTCCATTTTGTTGAAGTTCTAAAATGGCATCTAGTTTTTGATGTGGATTTTGTCTAAACCTAATTCTTGTGGAATCTAAAAAAATACGCTTAAGCTCTTTATGATCTTTATCTGTATCTCCAGACAACACCTGTAATTTAAATGGCCGAAGTTTTTGAACGAGTTCAGACAAACCGTGTCGCCACTGCTGTTGAATTTCGAAAAAACCTTTATAAACGTTGCCTATTGTTATATGGACACCACTTTCATTACGCGCCTCAACTGATGGGGGCAACATAGAAGAATGGCCGGCGTAAATATGTTGATTTTCTATCAGTGCGCTTAAACCCTTGCCTATTTTCTCTTTATAGTTGGCCAAGGGAAGAAACCCATCTACATTTAACGCTTTTAAAATGTGCCTGCTAAGTGGATGCGTAGAATTTCTCAACAATGAAGCAACCATATTATTTTCTCGGTCGGTTAGGGTTCCGCTAAACTTAATAATCGCATTTTCTGTGGTGGTTAGCGTGCCTGTTTTATCAAAAACAATAAGATTACATTTAGCCAATTGTTCTACCGCGTCTGTGTTTTTAACATAAAACCCTTTCTTATCAAAAATTGATAAAACAGCAGACAACGTAAAAGGCGTGCTTAAAGCCAATACGCATGGGCACGCCACGATAATTACTGCGGTAAATGCCGCCCAAGCTTTATGGCTGTCTTGTTGAGACAACCAATAGGCAGCGGCAGAAAAGGAAATTAAAAAAACAACAATGCTGAAATATTTTGCCATACTGTCGTTGAAATTTTGTTTGTCTGCATTGCTTTTATAATGTTCGTTGTTCCACAGGCCGGTCAAATAGCTTTGAGAAACTGGCTTTACCACTTCCAATTCTATCGCCTCGCCGGTTTGTCTTCCACCTGCGTAAATAATTTCTCCCAATACTTTATGAATGGGCTGAGATTCTCCAGTTACAAAGCTCATGTCCATCCAGGCATCTCCCTTCATTAAAATAGAATCAGCCGGAACAAGCTCGCTATTTCTAATCCATAAACGATCGCCAATACAAAGTTCATTTATGCCAACAGGCTTCTCTTTACCTTCCTGTAGTGTGGTTACCGCTATCGGAAAATATGAACGGTAATCACGATCAAAGGAAATGTGATGGTAAGTTCGCTGTTTTAACCATTTCCCCAATAACAATAAAAATACCAACCCAGTTAAGGTATCTGCAAAACCAGGCCCAGCATTAAAAATAACCTCAAAAGCTGTTCTAAAGAAAAGTACCGCGATAATAAGCGCAAGCGGCGTATCTAAGTTAATGCGTTTGTGTTTTAAACTGGTTATAGCCGACAGAAAATAGTCTTTGCCACAATAAAATGCAACAGGAATAGCAAAAGCCAAATTTAACCAGCCAAACAGCAACTGAAATTGCTTTTCGAAGGTAGAAAGTCCGAAATATTCTGGGAAGCTAAACAACATTACGTTACCCATGCAAAACCCTGCAATGGCAATTTTTAATATTAGTGCCTTATCTACCGAATTGCTGTGGGCCTTAACCACATCTTGCAGGTTTATAGATGGTTCATAACCAATCTGGTTTAAGGTCTCTACCAATTGCCTCAAAGAAATCTGTTCGTGATTGAAACTAATGGTTACTTGTCTTTTTAGAAAGTCGATGCGAGAACTAAATATGGCTGGATTAATTTTGTACAGATGCTCTAACAACCAAATGCAAGAACTACAATGGATTGCCGGAATGTAAAAGGTAATTATACTGGATCCCTCATGCTGGTAATCTAACAACTGACCAATAATTTTAGGCTCGTCTAGATATTCCAAATGATGCTCGCTATTAAATTGTTTCCCCGGATTACTGTTGTAAGTATAATAGTTACATAAATTGTTCTCTGATAGGATTTTAAAAACACCCAAGCAACCCGCACAGCAAAAATCTTTGTCGTAGAGTTGGTATTTAATCTTGGGCAGCGTTTCACCACAGTGGTAACAACCTAATTCAATGTCTATTTTTTTGCTTTCGTCCATAAAAATTTACACCATTATATTTTTAGGCTTAGAGCGAAATTTCTTGACAACATACTTTTTCCATGCATCTGCACGCTGCCCATAAATTTATGTTTGCAATGGTTTGATTAAAGCGATGCTTAGGGTCTAATTCTAAAAACCGCAGATTTGCTACCTCTATCCCCATTCTTGCAGCAGCTTTCAAATCTATATTATTGGTGTTTTCTGCGCTGGTTGCAATATACTTTACGCCAAATAGCGCAAGAATACGTACAATAGAGCTATTGATGACGGAATTATTTAAGTCTAATAAAACATCCATACCTTTAACTGCAGAAAGAGAATTTGGACCAATTTTCTTGGCAATTACTTTAATGTGATGCTTACCTAGGTTGGCAATCGCCAACCAATCTCGTTGCTCTGGACTAATATTAAATGCGATGGCTTTCATAGCTGAAATATCTAAAAACAAAAATATTTAATTAAAACCATTTTAAGCATGAGGTTACTCAAACTACCTAATGACCTAGATCACTTTTTTTTGCAATAGCTAGACCAGGATAATCCCATGTATCATAAATAATATTAATGATAAACATATACTATATAAATAAAAATTATTCAATTAGAACACAAATCCTAAGTATTTCAGAACGTTTTAACGGAAGTACAGAAAATCATAAAAGCAGACTTCTTGAATTAGACCAAGCCAAAAAAATAGTTGCAGACTTACTATTAAACGCCAAAGCCAAAAACGTAATGATAAATATGAACAGCACTATAGAATTGAGCCTACAAAGCGTATAATTTAACAATTTTTTGCATTAGTTGTAAAACAAATTTTACAGTAAGTTTGTAAAGATGGAAAACGCAATTATGCTAAAGGCTGTTATCGAAAACGCCATAGATGGAATAATTACCATAGATACAGATGGTATTGTACAATCTATTAATCCTTCTGCCACACATCTTTTTGGTTATGAGCCAGATGAGGTTATTGGAAATAACATTTCTTTGTTAATGCCAGAGCCCGACAAATCTGCGCATGATGAGTATTTAAAGCGCTACCATAGAACAGGCGTACCGCACATTATTGGTATTGGACGAGAGGTTAAAGGGCTAAAAAAAGATGGCTCTGTTTTTCCGTTTCGCCTAGCGATAAGCGAAGTAGATTTAGAAGACCGTAAAATGTATGCTGGTTTTGTACATGATCTTAGTGAACAAAAAATTGCCGAGAAACAGTTGAAAATATACACCAATCAGCTAGAATTACTGGTAGAAGAACGTACGATCGAACTAAAAAAACTAGTTTTACAAGTACAAGATGCAAGTGCCGAGGTTAGCCTTTCTTTAGAAAAGGAAAAAGAGCTAAACCAAATGAAAAGCCGCTTTGTGTCTATGGCCTCGCATGAGTTTAGAACGCCCCTAAGTGCCATACAACTGTCTGCATCGTTGATTGATAAATATGCAGCAACGTATGAAAACCCAAATATTACGAAACATGTTGGCAAAATAAAAAACTCTATTGGTAGCCTTACCACCATTTTGAACGACTTCTTATCTATAGAGCGATTAGAAACCGGGATAATAACACCACAATTTTTCCATTTCGACCTGGTAAAGCTCGCCGAAGAAATTACCGAAGAAATGCAAATGGTGGCAAAGCAGAACCAGAACATCATCTATCAGCATACTGGCGTAGAGAGCATTATTTTTACGGATGCCAATTTATTAAAACATTGCATCGTCAACCTCATTGCAAACGCAATAAAATATTCTGGCGAAAATACCTTTATAGAATTCAACACAGAAATTAGTGCAGAAGCCTTTAACATAACATTAACCGACAATGGAATTGGTATTCCAAAAAGTGAACAAAAACATCTTTTCGATGCTTTTTTTAGGGCACATAATACGGGCAGTATTCCTGGGACAGGTTTAGGGCTAAACATTGTGAAACGTTATGTAAAGCTGATGAACGGCGAGGTAAAGTTTGAAAGTGCAGAGAATAAAGGCACCACCTTCTCGCTTATATTTAAAAAAGAAGCATGAAAAGTAAGATCCTCGTTATAGAAGACAATAAAGACATTAGAGAAAGTACAGCAGAAATTTTAGAGCTTGCTGGCTACCAAACACTTACAGCAGCAGATGGTAAAGCTGGAGTTGAGCTGGCGCAGACAGCATTGCCTGATTTGATTATTTGCGACATTATGATGCCCGAGCTTGATGGTTATGGAGTATTGTATTTGCTAAGTAAAATGCCAAAAACCGAAAATATTCCTTTTATCTTTCTTACGGCAAAAGCAGATAGAACAGATATGCGCAAAGGCATGGAAATGGGCGCGGACGATTACCTTACTAAACCTTTCGACGATATTGAGCTACTAAATGCCATGGAAAGCCGCTTAAAAAAGAAAGATCAACAAGAAAAATTTTACACCAACGGATTGCAAAAACTACAGGATTTTGCGAGCAAAGAACAAGGTATTCTGGCTTTAAAAGAGTTGGTGGCGCTAAAGAAAATTAGGTCGATTAAGAAAAAGCAAGTTATTTATTATGATGGCGACATTGCGCAAGGTTTATATTTAGTTATCGATGGTCAAGTTAAAACAAGCAAAATGAGCGAAGATGGACGTGACTTTCTTACAGGCATTCATCATGCAGATGAATATTTTGGTCTGCACGATACCTTGATAAGTAATGTACATACAGAAACAGCTACCGCATTAGAAGACAGCAGGATTTGCCTACTTCCAAAAAATCAGGTAGACGAAATTCTATCTAAAAATCCGAGCCTAGCCATGGAGTTTATACATTTGCTGGCCTCTAGTTTGCAACACAAGGAGGAACAACTGGTAGAGCTCGCTTACCACTCGGTTAGGAAACGCCTTGCAAATACTTTGCTTAGGATGGCTGAAATCAACGAAGAAAACCATTTTAAAATTTCGAGAGATGACTTGGCAGCCATGGCCGGTATGGCAACAGAGACGGTAAGTCGTACATTGAGCGATTTTAAAGATGAAAAGCTAATAGAAAAAAAAGGAAGTGAAATACAACTGCTTGATCGAGACAAACTAACAAAAATGAAAAACTAGCTCGGCTAGCTCCTCTCTTTTAACAACATATTTTTTTTTTCAAAACGTAAGCACCTAATGTAGTATTGATAACTATATGATTTTTGCGCTGCGTTTAAAACCTTAATTTTCAAGAAAGACACTCCATCGCTTTTATAAAACTGCTCTCTTCTACATCTGGCCTACAGGTCAAATTGGCAAAATAGAATACTTATTTTTTGTCAGTATTTTAACGAGAAACTTCATTGATATTATTTTCCCTAGTTGTGAGACTAGGTGCCTCTTTAGACGGAGTAAAGGTTACTGTCCTGCGCTTATCGTATTTATAAATCATCGGTTTAGGACTATCGATAAAAAACATTGAGGGTCTTAGCGGTTTATAAAAGAATTCTATCAAATACGGTTTCCCGTAAAAAAGCGAATATTCTTCTACTTATCTTTGGAGCAGTCTTAACTTAATGCAAACTAACATCCGAGTTGAGACTATCGGAAAATAAATTAAAAAATCAGATGAAAAAATCTTTAAGTTTAATGCTCTTAGCAGTAATGCTAACTTTTGCCTCGTGCAAGAAAATAATTAATCCTGAACCTGAAAAGGAACAAACCTGCATTTTAACGGGCGCAAGTGATAGTGACGGAGGAAACATTAAAATTGATTACGACGACAACGGGCGCGTTGTCACTTACGCTTATGTTGACGGAGATTATACTGAAACCACTACCTATACGTATTCAACCACGCAAATATTAGAAAAATATGTGTTAAAAGATGTGAGATATAACAGCTCATATCAAGAGAATTATAAATTGGATGGAAGTGGTCGAATTGTTTCTTCAACTAATGGGACTATTCCAAATCAAACACCGCATTTTAAATACAATAACTAAGGCAATTTAGTCGAGATTAGTTATTCAGATTCGCTAAATAAAATAAAATTAACTTGGTTGGATGGTAACTTATTAATTTACGATACTCCGAGTGGAATTTTGAAATACGAGTATATAAATCAACAAATGTCGGAAAATCTTTATTTTGATGAAAACTTTAGCACAATGCCCGCAGAACTAGTTGGACCACTTCGCAAATTTTTCGGAAAACAAATAAAAAATTTACCTTCAAAAAAACGAAGATCAGACGCGCAAACCATTTATAGATATATAAACAATGCAAATGGAAATTTAGCAAGTTGCATTGAGGATGAAGGAAGCAAAGATCAGTTGACTGCCAATTTTCAATACAATTGCAAATAGATAAATACTATAAAAGCACTTATCTGTTTTAACAAAAAATAGAGCCATAGCAATATGGTTCTTTATCGAAAATTAACTCCAAATTAACACTATCGGAAAAACAAAAAATCAGATCTTATGACAACAATTAATTTTATGACTCAACGGTATGAAATTTTATCAATGGATGATCCAAATATCAATAATGATACAAATTATCTATTAGTTCCAAAAAAATGCAACTTTAACATAGAATTTCAGAATATCTCTGAATATGAGTTACAGAATGGACACATTAGTGGTAATATTAGCTTAAATATAACTGAATTTAATAATATAGAGCCGATACTGCAAGGTGGTTTTTATTATCAAGAGCAAATTCCCGCAACGGAATCACACTTAAAAACACACAGGTATATGACCGTGTTTGACAGAAATTTACATTTTATTACTGTTTGGTCTACAAGACAGAACAACTATTGCGAAATGTTTATAAATGATTATAGTAACAGAACCCTCGAAAGATTTATCCCTTAATAAAATGAGTGAGAACAGAGATGAAAATTTTCACAGTGCAGTTGTTGCATTCAATGAAGGTCAACTTGGCATAGCTTTACAGTATTTTATAGATGCTTTGCAAAGCCCTTTTCTTGGAGGGAATAACAACGATGGACTAATTTTAAATAATATTGCTACAGTATACAATAAGCTTGGAGACTACAACAATGCAGTTAATTATTACGAGAGAGCAATAGCCTGTGGATTACGCAATGAAGACATTTTCTTCAGTTTGGCAATACAGCATGTTCACCTTAGAGATAACCATAAGGCTTTAGTTGTATATGATATGATAGTCTATAATTATCCGATTAGTGGCAAGGCATATTACTTACGAGGTAAACATCATCAACGAATGAAAAATTTTACTAAACAAAACCAAGATTTTGGAATGGCTGCATCGCTAAACTATTATGGGTAAAAATGTGAATATATGGGTTTTCTGATTATACCTTTATTTGTTTTGAACAGCAATACATATCGCTGCATTTTAGTAAAAAACTAAATCGTAAAGAACCATAGCAATATGGTTCTTTTTTTCATTCATTCCTAAACCAAGCCCTTTCACTCAAAAGGCTGCTTAAGGAGTGGAAAGGCTCGCTCTAGTCGTTTTTTTTTGTGCAGGACAGCACTTTTCCTGCTTATTATATGGGACACTGGTAATACTTTTTCAGTCTGTGGTTCTTGGGGCGGGACACTACTAATCCGCTATTCAACACCTTCCGCAGCAACACGTAGAACTTCTGATAAAACGTGATTTGCAACACAGTAGCTATTTTTGGGTAATCCCGATTCAAAAAAATATTATTTTTCTTTCTGCGGATTCAGAAATCCGCTTTTATGAATACTTCGGAATGTGAAAGCTAACCTTCCGAAGAGCTTTGCGCCAAAACATTTTCGATAATACTCAATTTCGCACAAAAAAAAAGCCAAACAAAAAAAGGTCTCGAGCTTTAAACACAAGACCTTTTCGTACCCCGGAAGGGACTCGAACCCCTGACCCTCGGTTTAGAAAACCGACGCTCTATCCAGCTGAGCTACCGAGGCTCATTTTTTAACGAGTTGCAAAGATAGAAGTTCTGATCAGAAAGCGAAAATATATTTTTAAAATCTGTTTAGGCGTCTTCGCCATTCCAAATATCATCGTCGGCACGGGTAATTTTGTTATTGTCTTCGATAATATGATTTACGCCATGATGGTAATTGCGCTCAGGATTTTCGGGCAACACCCGCTTATAATTTTCTTCCCCTGCCAAATGGTTTATTTCTTCTGGTTTGGGAACATCATCATGAATAACACTTGGTTTTAAAATTTTCTTCTTTGGATTTTTGCGATTTTCCATACGATGAATGTTTACTTTTTAGATGTATTAAACAGTTTTTCTGAGAGGCGGCTGGTAAATCTTTTAAACTTACTAAAAACTTAGCACATCAACCTCAACATCTTAAAGAACATTTTGCAAATGCTCTTTTAGTACTGCCCATATAAATGTGATGAATTATAACTCGAGAATAAACCTAATGCAATCTTCCGAAGCAAAACCCGTAACTTTGAAGTATTATTATGGGCTTATATTTTTCCTCCTTAAATTCTGGCAGTAACGGCAATTGTTATTATGTGGGCAACGGTAATGAAGCCATTTTGGTAGATGTTGGCATCAGTTGCAAAGAGATTGAAAAACGAATGGCCAGACAAGGTCTAGATTTAGGAACCCTTAAGGCCATATTTATTTCCCACGAACACTCCGACCATATTAAAGGGTTGGAGGTTTTTGCAAAGAAACATAAGTTGCCAGTTTATATAAGCAAGAAAACGCTACAGCATAGTAAGCTTTCTTTGCATGGTGTGGATGTTTGTTTTTTAGATGGTAAACATCAATTTCGCATAGGAAAGCTCCAAATATCGGCCTTCTCTAAAATTCACGATGCGGCAGACCCTTATAGTTTTGTGGTGGAACATAAAAACTTTAAAGTTGGCGTTTTTACCGACCTAGGTAAAGTTTGCAGCAATTTAATTGCACATTTTAAAGAATGTAACGCTGTGTTTCTAGAAGCGAATTATGATACTGAAATGCTGCAGAATGGCAACTATCCTTTTTTCTTAAAACAACGGATTATGGGCGGGCGTGGTCATTTAAGCAACGTCGAAGCGTTGGAGCTATATTGCCAACACAGGCCAAAATTTATGAGTCATGTGTTGCTTTGCCACTTATCTCAACAAAACAACGACCCTAATTTCGTGCGCGCCTTATTCTGCAAAATATCTAATGTAGTGATGGTAGAAATAGCGTCACGAACTGTAGAGACGCCTGTGTACTTTGTTGGAGATTTACCTAAACAAGAAAGCGCAAAGCACATACAACCAGAACAACTACAATTGTTTTAGATTTTGTAAAAATAAACAGACAAAATATTGTAGTTTTTATTTTTTATTTTTACATTTGACGTGTTAGAATTAAATCATTGGGACGATTTAAATTAGACTATTTCTGGAGGCTGCCTTAAACAAGGCAGCCTCTTTTTTTTTTACGAATTTTTTGAGCTCTCAGAGCCTATTTAAATTTAGAGCAATAAAATTGCTGTAGCCAACTCGGTGGGATTGGCCTAGCAACTGTTTGGAGGAAAAAACGCTCTGAGGGAAATCAGAAGTCGGATGTCAGAAAGCAGAAGACGACGCAATTCATCGTAAGTTAGACTCCCCTCATTGTTTTAAGAGGGGTTGTGGCAATGTCATTAACTGAAGAAAAATTTCTGTCAGTCTGAGCCTGTCGAAGACCTTAAATAAATCTAAGAAACCAACAAAATAGCGGTCCTTCGACGAGCTCAGGATGACACCATTTTATTGGTTTTTTCTTAAGTTAATGACATTGGGGCAGGATGGTTGGCAAAGGCCTCGAATCATCGATATTAAACAGCTTGGCGAATTTTTACCCAAAGAGGTGCCAGCCTTGACTTTTTGATACTTTTTTGTCAAGCAAAAAGTAGGACTCCCGTCCGGACAGGACAGCGTTGGGTAAAGCAGAGGCCGACTCTGGCACGGTTGAAACCCGCAGAGAAAAATGAGATAGAGTGCAATTATCTGGGAAATTAACAATCTACAAAAAAATAAATGATAGCTTTTCTTAGTCTTTTTAGTAAGAAGCCTCAGATAAACAATAGAACAGTAAAATTTAAATAGTCCTAATTTTTCGACTTTGTTGTTCCTAAATCTCAGGAAGTCAACAAAAACCATACAACATAAAAAAAAGGGTTTAACGCGCAGGCGTACCAGCACATTAAACCCTCTTACAAATATTAAAAAACTATAGATATTTCGTGATAGACTCATCTAGAGGTTTTACGGCCGAGCGATATCTGTGTACCAACTCGCCCTTTTCATTGATTAAAAACTTCTCGAAATTCCACTTAATATCTCCCGTTACCTCTCCGCCAGTTTGGGTAGTTAAGTACTTAAACAACGGACTGATTTTTTCGCCAATAACGTCGCTTTTCTCTGCCAACAAAAAAGACACGTTGTATTTGCCTGTACAAAATTCTTTAATCTCTGCATTGGTGCTAAACTCTTGACCGCCAAAATCTCCTTCGGGGAAACCAATAAGTACAACCTTATCGCCATACATTTTGTGCAATTTCTCTAGGTCTTCGTATTGTGGGGTAAATCCGCATTTACTGGCCGTATTTACTATCAAAATCTTTTTCCCCTTAAATTGGGATAGCTTTACCGTTTTTCCGTCGATGGTTTTAAAGCTAAATTGGTAAATACTGGTTGGTGGTGTAACCAACAGGTTTAGAACTAATAATATGGTGCTTAACATAGTTTTGGGTTTTTATTTACGAATATAAGTACTAACAATCTCTTCTTTGTAATGGATGGGTAAAGAATTGGTCGTTTTCTCTTGCCATCTATTAAAGTAGCATTTTATACGTTTTTTACACAAAAGGCGGATGGGCGCATTTAAAAGAGCTGAGCTGTTTAAGGTTATCCATTTACCATTTAAAAATTTATCTTTGTCGAGCCTAATATTCATAAATTTTATACACCGCACCGCCACTAAATTTTGCAAAAAAAACCGACACCAGTTTCCAAAATGCGTAATGCCATTTTAGCTTTTATAGATTTTTTTTATCCGCCATTTAAACGGTTGATATCATTACATAACTTTAGGTACCTAGCCACCGGTGGAAGCGCGGCGGCGGTGGGCATTTTGGCCTATACCATAGCTTTTAAATATATATTTTTAACACCAGAAACCAGTTTTATGGGTATGGTGATTAAGAGAAACACTGCCGCTTTAATTGTAGATTTCGTCATTGCCATACCTTATAGCTTTTTGTTAAATCGCTACGTTATCTTTACACATAGTGAAGTAAGAGGACGCACCCAATTGATACGTTTTTTAAATCTAAACTTTATTAACATACTGTTAACCACAGTATTGATTAAGTTTTTTATAGAGATACTTCACATCTATCCTACGGTTTCTAAAGTGATCGTTACCGTGCTGATTGCAGGATTTAGTTATTTATACCAACATTATGTTACGTTTAGTGTTAAAAAAATAAAGTAAAGGCAAAGGGTTGAGTGAAATGCGACGGGTTGAGAGTTATGGGCCTGACATCTGACTACTGACTACTAAACTCATAACGGTTATGGATTTTTTTAATGATTTTAACAATCGGCAGGTTGCAAAATTGCCAAAGCATTTAAAGCAGTTTATTGTACCGCAAAACTACGCCAAATATACACCTGTAGATCAGGCCGTTTGGCGCTATGTAATGCGACAGAACTACAGCTACCTAAAAAGCGTTGCCTATTATCCATACATAAAGGGGCTGCAAAAAGCGGGCTTAACAATAGAGCACATTCCTAACCTGCAAACCATGAACGATCATTTGGGCAAACTTGGCTGGGGCGCGGTAACGGTAGATGGCTTTATTCCCCCGGCAGCATTTATGGAATACCAGGCTTATAAAGTCTTGGTGATTGCCGCCGATATTAGGAAGCTCGAACACATTGAATACACGCCCGCTCCAGACATTATTCATGAAAGTGCGGGCCATGCACCTATAATTGCCGATGAAGGTTACAACAAATACCTGAGCTATTTTGGCTCTATTGGCGCCAAAGCCATGTTCTCGGCAAAAGATTTTGAACTTTACCAAGCCATTAGAAACCTTTCTATTTTAAAGGAAGACATTAATTCCACCGAAAAACAGATAGCCACGGCAGAGAGAATATTGCGCAATATCAGCGAAAATATGGGCGAACCGTCTGAAATGGCCTTGCTAAGTAGATTGCATTGGTGGACGGTGGAATATGGCCTTATTGGCACCCCAGAAAACCCAAAAATATATGGCGCAGGCTTGCTATCTTCTATCGGCGAAAGTGCAAGCTGTATGCAACAACATGTAAAGAAATTGCCGTATAGTATTGATACCCTCAGCTATGGATACGACATTACCCAGCAACAACCGCAACTATTCGTCACCCCAAATTTCCAGAACCTGATCGATGTACTAGAAGAATTTGCAGACACCATGGCTTTTAGGCATGGTGGTATAGATGGAATAATAAAGGCCATAGATTGTAAGAATATAGCTACCGCAGTATACAGTTCGGGTCTACAAATTAGTGGAATTTTTACCGATGTAGGATTAAGTACTGTCGACAAAATTACATTTATTAAAACTACAGGTAAAACTGCATTAAGTTTTGATTACAAAGAACTTATTTCACACGGAAAAGACAATCACCAAGATGGGTTTTCTTCTCCGGTTGGAAAATTAAAAAATAGTGCCACCGCACTAGAAAATTTTTGCGATACTCAACTTGTATCATCTGGAATTTTCTTAGAAAACCAAGTTACGCTCATGTTCGAAAGTGGCATCTCGGTTTCGGGCACCGTAAAAAACTTGTTGAAAAAGGAAAAGAAATTAATCTTGATAACGTTTGAGGAATGTACAGTTACCGAAGAGAACGGAAACATACTGTTTAAACCAGCATGGGGCGTTTATGACATGGCAGTTGGCGAAGATATTGTGTCTGTTTTTAATGGGGCTGCAGATAAAGATAGATTCGAGGATACAGAATTGACGGCACCAGAGACCTACGTACAGCCCATATACACCAAGAAAACAGAGAAATTACACCATTTATATAAACAAGTAAGAGACATTAGAGAGGAGAATGGAGAGCTAACCGAATTGGAATATATTTTCGAAACATTACGGAGAGACTATAGAACGGATTGGCTTTGCGCTTTAGAGATTTTAGAACTCGTTTTCCATAAAAAGCCCCATCACAGTTTAGAGCGAGACGCGTTAGCTTATTTGGAGCTGAAAGCATCAGCAGACCAAGCGTACACCAAGCTCATTACCGATGGTATATACATAATTAAAAATCCGGTAAACGAGCACCTTACTAACTAAAGTAAAATTGCACTTTAACATCATAAAAACTTAAAAACAAATACCTTAAAATATTATTTAATGAATATCATCATCACAGGAGCAAGCAGCGGAATCGGTTTCGAAACCGCATTAGAGTTTAGTTTACACAATGAAAATAAGGTGGTAGCCATTGCACGGTCGGCAGATAAGTTGCGCAACTTGCATACAATTGCAAAAAAAATCAACCCAGATTGTAACCTATTGCCAGTAGAATTCGACATTGTTAACGATGATTATGCAGCCTTACTGCCATTTTTAAAAGAACGATTGGGCCATGTAGATATTCTCATCAACAATGCTGGCGCCTTAATTAACAAACCGTTTTTAGAAACCACCGAAGAAGATTTAGGAGAAATGCTTCAGAGCAATGTAGTTGGTCATTTTAGGATGATGCAACAAGTTATCCCGCTTATTATCCAAGGCGGTCATATTGTAAACATCGGCAGCATGGGCGGCTTTCAGGGTAGCGTTAAATTTCCGGGCTTGGCGGCCTACTCTGCAAGCAAAGCCGCTTTACATGCGCTTACAGAATGCTTGGCTTTCGAACTCGCTCCGCAAGGAATAAAAGTAAACTGTTTGGCATTGGGTTCGGCACAAACAGAGATGCTAGAAACCGCTTTTCCAGGTTACGAGAGCCCTGTTATGGCTTTCGAAATGGGGAAATATGTGGCCGATTTTGCTAAAACTGGTCAAAAGTTCTTTAACGGAAAAATATTGCCTGTGGCAGTAACTACTCCGTAAGAGGCAAAACGAAGACGTTACTTACTGATATTATTTTCTATCTTAGCATATCTAAAAACAAAAACCGCAATGGAAAACCAAAATACTTTTCAAAGACCAGTTGAGGCTGGCGATGGTAAAATGGTAGGAATAGTAAGCTATCTAACCATTATTGGATGGCTTATCGCTTACTTCGCACTGCATAAGGATAAAGAAACCTCCTTGGGCAGCTATCAACTTCGCCAAACCTTGTTGTTCCACATTGTTAGCATGGTGGTTTCGTGGGGCGCTGGTATCCTTTTTGGATTACTGTTTTTATCCGTATCCGTTACGCTGTCTGTGGCGTTAATTCGTATCGTTCAGTTGGCGTTATTTATTTTATGGATTATTGGCTTTATAGGAGCAGTACAGGGCGAGAAGAAACCCATTCCACTTCTTGGAGAAAAAGCGCAAACTTTGTTTTCTACCATTTAGTTTGATAATTTTTACAGAAATCGCTCAACCAGAAGTGTATTATTTTTATTAACACGTTTGTGCATAATTTATGAGGAAGTTATTTATTGTAGTATTCTTAATTTTTTTATCGGCAAGTGCGGTACATGCACAAATGCAATTGCCTTTTGAGTATCAGCAAGTTGTTAAAAAGCTAATATCAGAATTCGGAAAAAAAAGTACTACACACTACACAGAAGACCCAGCAGAGGTAAGTTCTAGCACCTTGATAGATTTCGCAAAGAAGCTGATCGGAATTCCATACAGGTATGCCACTAGCAATCCAAATGTCGGCTTCGACTGTTCGGGATTTGTAAATTACGTGTTCAGCAACTTTGGTTTCAACGTACCACGCTCTTCTACCGAGTTTGCCAATACCGGAAACGAAACTTCGCTAAAAGAGTGCAAAGTAGGAGATGTACTTGTGTTTACGGGCAGCAATCCAAAAATTAGACAGATTGGCCACGTAGGCATCGTTTATTCGGTAGATGGCGATAAAATCAGCTTTATCCATGCAACTTCGGGCAAAGCCCACGGCGTTACCATTACAGAACTGAATGATTATTACAAAAGTCGTTTTTTAAAGGTAATGCGGATTCTATAACCGTTTATCCTTGTTGGCGCATGCGTGTCGCGTGTGCCTGAGTAGAAATAAGCTTAACTCAACACATAACATTAGTGGCTGACTTAGAAACGCTATACTTGTGTTTTACACCCACTATTTCACATGCGACTCGCGTGCGCTAGCGACGAGGTCTTAGGCAATTCCTGGTAGGATTATTTCCTAGCATAATTATCTATCAAAAAAATTCAGATAACTAAATAGTTCTTTCGAATTATGCTGTTGGCAGGCAATACTTTTTTACTCAAATTAATTTTCTTAAACAAAAAAGCCAAAACTTTTTGAGTTTTGGCTTTTAAAAATTCACAAGGTTAGTATCTTATCTATACCTTACCTGTTGTTGCTTATCCATCTGCACAAGTTGGTCTTTCATCTGCTTAATCTGATCCGCAAGAAGCTTGTTTTTATCAGCTTTTTTAGCCTCGGCAATGTACATGGTAGCTTCGCGTTTATTCCGTTTCGCCATGGCTATGCCAGCTAAACTTAATTTGGCAAGGGCAATGTTATGGTCCATGTGTAACCCCAATATAAGCGCTTTCTTAAAATATTTCTCACTCTGCATTGGTGCCCTCCTACTTTCTATAAGACCAATTAACAGGTTGTAATAACCATGCTGTATCTTAATAAGTTGCTTTTCGTAATTGCTAATGCGTTTTAAAAATAGCTCTGCTTTCGGCATGTTGTCTTTTCTTAAAAACCACTGTGCTAAGAGCATATTCTCATTAAAGAAAAAAGTTACCAGAACAAGTAAACTTAAAATTACTGCCAAGATTCCCCATGGCCAAAATCCAAAAATAAATAGAGCAATCGCACCAACAAACATTGCAATTCCTGCTATTAACCGTATTATATTAGGCATAAACGTACACTTAAATAAAAATTATTTTCTGCAAATATGGTGTTTATATAACAGAAATAACAGTTTAAAACGATAATTTCACCAAAAATTATAAAACTATGAAAATCGTTTTTTGCTTTGCACTAATCTTAACCACCATGAATGTTTCTGCACAAGAGTTAAATAAAAAAATACACGACGAAGCCCATAACAGAGAAATTTTAATCAACACCTGCAGCAGAGAAGGCATGACCAGCTTCCCCGAGTTTAAAGTCATGTTTGACCCCTTGTATGCCTCTTATCTTCCTGATTCTACCACAATAACCCAAATTAAGCCCCTTTTAGATAAAACACATATTAAAATTGTTTTTGGAACTTGGTGTGGAGATAGCAAGGTTTATGTACCTCATTTTTTCAAAATTTTAGATGCTGCGGCCTATGGAGAAAAAAATGTAGACATCATTGCTGTTGATGGAAATAAAAAAGCCGAGAATGGGTTGGTAGATTCTTTAGATATTCAACGAGTGCCTACATTTATTGTTTATAACGATAACAATAAAGAACTTGGTAGAATTGTAGAACACCCAAATACTACGCTAGAAGCCGATTTATTGGAAATTTTAAACACCAAAAAACAATAATTAAAGTTTATTCATGACCGCATCTTTAGAACCAGGCTGGCTGGCTGTATTGCAAAAAGAGTTTGAAAAGGACTACATGCTGCAACTAAAAGCTTTTCTCCAGGCCGAAAAAAATTCGGATAAGAAGATTTTTCCTAAAAATTCTGAGATTTTCAGCGCATTAAACTCAACTGCTTTCGAAAAAGTAAAAGTAATTATTTTAGGCCAGGACCCCTACCATGGCGCAGGTCAAGCACATGGACTGTCTTTTTCGGTAAAAAAAGGAGTGGCTACTCCGCCGTCCCTAAAAAACATTTATAAGGAACTACACAGCGATTTGGGCAATTTTATAGCGCCAAACCATGGTCATCTGCAACAATGGGCAGAGCAGGGCGTATTGCTCTTAAACGCTACGCTTACGGTTAGGGCATCTGAGCCTGGTTCGCATCAAAAATACGGTTGGGAAACATTTACCGATACCATAATCAAAAACTTGTCTGATAAAAAAGAGCACCTTGTTTTCTTGCTTTGGGGTAATTACGCCAAGCAAAAAGCAGCGCTCATCGATCAAACAAAGCATCTTATTATTTCTTCGGCTCACCCGTCTCCTTTTTCTGCCTACAACGGCTTTTTTGGCAGCAAGCCTTTCTCTAAAACGAACAATTGGTTAGTTGAGCATGGTTTAGCAGCTATAAACTGGCATTTGGAAGATTAAATTCCGATATTAAGAAAAATTATTTGGGCGCTTTTACAGGCCATCCATTGTATTTTTTTTGGCATAAGAAGCCAAAAAAAGATGCCATTTCTGTCCTTAGCGCTAACGATTGGCCTAAAATCTACCGCTCTAGTTTAAAAAAACCGAAATTATTTAGTCAAACAACCTGTTTCGTTTGCAACATCACAAACAAAAATATTTCCATAAAAATCAACAAGCATCAACATAAATCTTTGCTAATATTCTAACGGAATTATAGGTTCTTTTTTAGTTGTACTCATAATCATCATGGTTTGAAAAGTTTTAACCACAGAAATTTTACTGATTTTCTCCATAATCAGGCGCTCATAAGCCTTAATATCCTTTACGTAAACCTTTAACATAAAATCACCCTGCCCCGTAACGTGATGGCATTCGGTCACTTCTTTAATCTGGTTTACCTCGTCTAAAAAGGTTTGGATGGTGTTATTTTTATGAAAATCAAGCTGTACTTGGATAAATGTCTTAATGCCTAACCCAAGCTTCTCTTCGTCTACCAATGCATGGTAGCTCTTAATGTAGCCCGCCAGCTCTAGTTTGCGTACGCGCTCTAAAGTAGGCGCAGGAGATAAGCCAATTTCTTGCGAGAGCAACAAGTTGGTAATCCTACCGTTTTCCTGTAAAATTTTTAAAATCTTAAAATCAATCTTATCTAATTCGAAAGCCATTGGGATCCTTTCCTAGTGTATGAAAGCAAACATAACCAAATAATATTCTTTTTTAAGAACGAAATCGATATTTAATTTCTAAATAACAGGAATGTTCCGCTGTAATTGAGTCGAAAAAAAAATTATTAACGCTTTTATTAGTTTTTAGGTATGAAAAACATGCCCGAATTATTATAATCTTCTGGCGAGCCCCATTTAGGTCTCCAAAAAACAACAGAAGGTTTGCTATTGCTCAAATCGTCAATATCTCTATAACTCATATTAAAGCGAAGCTTTTCGATGCTGTCAAGTCCAGACACAGGAATTTTTAGCTGAACTAGCCATTGGTTTTTACCAATCCATTTGGTTTGATGCGCAACCCCCTTCACATTGCTAATCACTTGTTCCTTACCTTGAAGTTTAGGTTTAACTTCAATATTAATGGTCGTCGTCTTTCCTGGCAAGCCTGAAATATAAAAACTTGCTCCATCTTGATCTTTTTCAGAAATCAAAAACTTATCGTCGTAAATCAATGCGTTTACATATAAAAACCGCTTGTCTCGTCGAATTTTAAACTTTAAAAAGGCATCGTTTAGCCCATGCCAATCCCAATCTTCTTGAATGTATTGCGGATGAACAACCTTAATTAGATTGGCCGTATCTAATTGATTTTTAAAGAAAGTACTAGATAAATCTTTATCAAACGCAATAGTTCGTTGCCAATCTATTTTTAAAAGAGAAGATGCGCTCAAAGAATAATCTTGATTATTTAAATGATATGTACCTGTTAAGGCAAAATCGAGATGATCTAATAGATTAAGATCAAGCTTTTTTCCAGCATCTAAAGACGCAAAAGTTACCACTTGATCAACCGTTCCATTTGCCGGCACTGTAACATTTAGTTTTCTAGGCACTATAGACCAAAGTTTCGATTCTGCCAATTGGCCCGAAACCGTTAAAACCGATTTTGTCGGATTTTTGAAAGTTAACGTTACTTGGGCACTATCAACCAATTCGCTTGCTGCAACGAAAGGCTTAGGCTTTAACCACTCCCCCATTCTTAAGCTTTGAATTTCTGGATAAATGGCCTCCGAAACGATGTCGTCTTTGATAATTCCGTCTAACGCTATATTTACCACAGTTGGGGTTTTGTTTAGTGTAACCCAGGTTATGTGTTGAAACTCACCAAACTTTGCCCCTCTGCCGTAAGCACCTCCACCTGTAGTTGCTAAGATGTAATGTTTCTGGCCGTTCCTTTCTCCCGACATATAGTTGTGGTGATGACCAGAGAAAAGCGTATAATCTCTACCTTTCAACGCTGTGCCAATCTGCTCGTAACCTTGTTCGTTTCCGTAGCTCCACAACGGACGATGCATAAACACGAACGTCCATCGTACGTTTTGATGTTCCCTTAGCACTTTTTTAACGTAATCTATTTGCTCTTTGCCAATTCCGTCTGTCTTCCCATCTTCGGTATCCAAAGCTAAAAACAACGTATTCTTATATACAAAATAATAGTAAGTTCTACCAAAGCGCTTTTTCCATTGTTGCTTTAAAAAAGGATTGCTAACATCATGATTTCCTGAGACATAAAAAAATGGCATATCTAATGAGTCAACCATACTATTGAATTGATTCCATTCTTTTTTAACTAACACAGAATCGGTGGTATAGCCATCTATCAAATCTCCGATAGAAAGAACCATTGATGGCTGCAGCTCGTTGAGCTTATTTTTTGCGTCGGAAAACACACCAGGAATGTTACCTCCATTTATGTCGGAAATGATGGCAAACTGCAACTTGTCTGGCGCATCGTTTAAAGGTTTGCTGGATATCGGCAGCTTTCCACCCGAAAAAGAAGCGGTGTCTATTTCAATTTTTCTGTCAGAGGTTTTTTGCTGTGCTCTAATTTGCGAATAACAACAGATTAGAATAAAAATACAGAGGGTATTTTTCATGTGCATCTTTTTGAATATGGCAGATTTAATCTTCTATGGGTATTAATAAAAAAGAGAAATAGTTCGTTCTTTTTATATAATCGCCAACAGAATAGATTTAATAAAGCCTCGACAAATTTAATGCTTCTACGGCTACGAATAACTACTCGATCCACAAAGTTACCGTGATGCGGCATTGTTACTTTAAGAAAGCACAGAAGAGACACAAAAGAATACACTGATTTCTCTCATCACCACACAAAAAACCAAAGCGTTAATCTTTATTTACCTACTTTAGTTAATAGGCGTTTCATAGCGCCATCGCCTTTTTCATAGCTGATCAATTTCCCTTTTGGCGTATATAAGTAGAATGCGGGGTAAATGGAGGGCAAAAAGGTAGGGATAAATATTCCATTTTTGTCTTGCACAACTGTTACATTTGTTTTGGCGTTTAATCCAGGAGCGTACCGGGTAAAAAACTGTTTTATGGCAGATTGCTCATCCAACGTTACCATTACAATATTTACTTTACTTAACTTTTTAAAGTTGGCCGTCATCAACATGGCTTCGTGCTGGCAATGCTCGCAGGTACAATCGAAGAACATAAACAAATTAGGTTTAGTTTGGCTAAGGTTGTTGTTGGTAAACTGCTTACCATCTAAGGCATAAAACTTAAATTGAGGCAAAAATGTAGGTTGTTGTGCCTTCAACTGATTAAAGGTAAAACAAGCGACGAATAAAATAGCAATCTTTAATTTCATGAGTACAAGGTAATAATTTCAAACATAAAAATTTATCCACTCAAAAAAGATTTTTATCTTTTGTTTGACAAACAGATGAGCTTTTTGTCTGTTTACAAGATTTACTACTATTTTTGCATCGGTTACCACCGATTTTAAGATATTTGCCATAACGCTATTAAGGCAAAGCCGACATGAGGACACATTATAGCGCCTAAAGTAACATAAAGTTTGAAAAACGACATCAACATAAAAAATAAAAGAGCTTATTTCGATTACAACCTAATTGATAAATACATTGCTGGCATTGCATTGCTTGGTACTGAGATAAAATCCATCCGCGAAGGCAAGGCTAACATGACTGATGCTTTTTGCATGTTTATAGATGGCAATTTGTTGGTGCGCAACCTCCACATTTCAGAATATAGCCACAGCTCTTTTTTTCATCATGATATAAAACGCGACCGATCGCTTTTGTTGAAAAAAAAGGAATTAAAGAAACTAAAAGTTAAAGGCGAAGAAAAGGGATATACCATTGTGCCTTTAAGAATATTTGTTAACGACCGTGGTTTTGCTAAAATAGAAATCGCTCTTGCCCAAGGTAAAAAAGAATTCGACAAACGCGACAGCATGAAGGAGCGCGATTCGAAAAGAGAAATGGACAGGGCGTTGAAGGACAGATAGTGGTTAGTAGTTAGTGGTTAGTGGTTAGTGGTTAGTGGTTAGTGGTTAGTGGAAAAACGATGCAACTTTAACATTGTTCTTTTTTACAATAAATGTCAGATTTTCAACACTCCAACTTCAACCTTTCAGCCCTTCCAACTACCACGCTTGATCGCCCAATAACGGCACAAATCTAAAGGTGTCTAGCTCAATTCTATCATAATCATTTTCGCTTACGCGGATAACGGTAATCATTTTTTGTGATTTCTCATCGCCAACCGGAATAACCAAAATACCGCCGATACGCAATTGCTTTAGCATAACTTCTGGCACAAATGGAGCGCCGGCTGTTACAATAATCTTATCGTAAGGCGCATAAGTAGGAATTCCTTTTGATCCATCGCCATAGAAAAAATGCGCGGGATAACCCATTCCTGGAAGCACTTTAATGGTTCTATCGTAAATTTTTCTTTGGCGTTCTATGGTAAAAACCTTGGCGCCTAATTCCATTAAAACGCAGGTTTGATATCCCGATCCAGTGCCTATCTCCAAGACTTTATCGCCTTTTTTTATGTGCAACAATTCACTCTGGTAGGCAACGGTATAAGGTTGCGAAATGGTCTGTCCATCGCCGATTGGAAAAGCAATGTCTCTGTAGGATTGATTCCAAAAGGTTTCGTCGAAGAAAAAATGTCGCGGCACTTTCCCTATCGCTTTTAAAACCGCTTTGTCTGAGATACCACGCCCTTCTAAGAGCGCTACAAGTTTCTTTCTCGCTCCTTGCTCTCGGTAATTATCAACAAACTTATAGGCCATATCTGTTCAAAAATACGTTTTTAAACCATTCTGACAATACAAACCGTCGTTAAAAAAGCTAGTAGCTTGATAGTAAAAGAAAAAAAATTTCTGCCTAGGTTTTGCTCGAAAGGAAATTTAATATGGATCTACATCGATGACGATGGAGACGCTTTTAAATTCGGGCTGACTGTTAAACTGCAAAATAGCATCCCGCAAGGCAACCTTAACCTTATTTATGGCGGTGTGTTTATCAGCTTTTATGATGATTTGCTTTAAGTAGAGGTTCCTAATCCTACTTATTAAAGGAATCTCTGGGCCTAATACCCGTTGGCCAAATTTAGCTTTTAGCATTTTCCCAAATCTATCCGCCGCTATTTCCAACACGTTTTGGTCTTTATGTCTTACAGATAGAAATATCATTTTTGAGAATGGCGGATAACCAAATTTTTCCCGCTCGGCAATTTCATCGGCATACATCCCCAAATAATCGTTTTCTACTACCTGTTTAATAATTCTATGTCCTGCATCGTAGGTTTGGATGCAAACTGTTCCCTGTTCAGCTCTCCTACCAGCACGACCCGCCACCTGCGCCAACAACTGATAGCTTCTTTCGTACGCCCTAAAATCTGGGTATCCCAACAAAGTATCGGCATTTATAACGCCAATTAGATTTAAATTTTCGAAATCTAGGCCTTTGGCAACCATTTGGGTGCCGATTAAAATATCTGTCTTCTTGTCTTGAAAATCTGACAATATTTTCTGTAAGCCATTCCGTGTTCTTGTACTATCTAAATCTAGCCTTGCTATACTGACGTTTGGATACAGCAACTTGAGTTCTTCTTCTATGCGTTCGGTTCCAAAGCCCTTTTGCATAATGTGAACGGAACCACACGCCGGGCAAATATTTAAACTACTTTGGTAGTAGCCGCAATAATGGCAATGCAACTTTCCGCTACTTTTATGGTAGGTAAGGCTTACATCGCAGTTAATGCATTTTGGCGTGTACCCACAAGTGGCACAAATTAAAATTGTGGCGTAACCCCTTCTATTTTGAAACAACACAATTTGCTCTTTCTTCTCTAGCGCCAGATCAATTGCTTTAATCAAAACGTTAGAAAAATAAGAAACCATCGTTTTCTTTTTGGTTTCCTCAGAAATGCTTACCACTTCTTGTTTGGGCAATGCCACCCCACCAAATCTTTTTGAAACTTGTACCAAGGCATATTTACCTTGTAAAGCATTATAATAACTTTCTAAAGAAGGTGTTGCAGAGCCTAAAACAACTTTTGCTTTATGTAAATGGGCAAGGTAAATGGCCGCATCTCTGGCTTGGTATCTCGGCGAAGGATCATGTTGTTTATATGAAGACTCGTGTTCTTCATCTACCACAATGAGCTTTAAATTTTGAAAAGGCAAGAAAATAGCAGAGCGCGCACCTAGAATAACTTTAAACGTGCCCTTTCTAACTTTGTTCCAAATTTCTACCCGTTCGCTGTTGTTAAATTTAGAATGGTAAACACCAATAAGGTTGCCAAAGTACAGCTTTATTCTTTCTACAATTTGGGTAGTAAGGGCAATCTCGGGCAATAAAAAAAGTACTTGTGTATCATCAGTTTTAATTATTTCCTCTATCAACTTAATGTAAATCTGTGTTTTGCCAGATGCCGTTACGCCATGTAGAAGCGCTACATCCTTTGTGTCGAAGGCAGTTTTCAACTCGTTAAAAGCGCGGTCTTGATCTTGGGTCAACGTAAAATTTACGCTAAACTCTTCGTCGAATTTGGCAAGCCTACTTACAGGCTTCTTTGATATGACAAAAATCTCCTTTTCGGCAAGTGCTTTTAGCGCGGCGTTTCCACAATTACTTTCTTCTAAAATTTGTTCTTTGGTAATCGGATTTCCGAGTTTCCTTAATTTCAATAATACCAGCAAGGCATCTAACTGCTTCGGCGCCCGCTCTAGAATATTAAATAATTGCTTTAAGTTTTCTTCTTCGCTGTAAAAATCGCTCAGGTTAACAAAAGATTTTAACAAGGGCTTATATTTTTGAGCCACTTCTTCTGCAACCAATATTAGTTCTTTATCCAACAAACTATTAACAATTGGATAAACAGTTTTTTGCCCAAGTAACTTAGAAACTTCGTTAATGGTTAATTTATGTTGTGCTTTTAACGCAACCATTACCAAGGTTTCCTTTTCGGTTAAATCAACGTCCTCAGCGCCTTCTTCTTTTAAAACAATAATGGTTTCACTAGCCAATTTTAAACTCGCCGGCAACGCAGCGGCCATCACATCGCCCTCGTTGCATAAGTAATAATCCTTTATCCAGTCCCAAAAAACCAACTGTGTATCGGTAACAATGCGTTCTTCGTCTACTACATCTATAAGGTATTTTGCTTCATAAACAGTAGGTGCCTCGTTGGTTATTTTGGCAACCAGCGCTGTGTAGATTTTATTTTTACCGAATTGAACAACAACCCGTTTACCTATGGCCACCTGCTCGTTTAGATTCAAAGGGACTCTGTAGGTGTATCTCAATGCCAACGAAAGCGGCAATATCACCTCCACAAAAAGAGTTTCTCTTTCTGTAAACATAGTATTTTGTTGCCAATCCATTATTTATCTTTTACGGCAGCAAAAAACAACATCACCCAGCCAAGAAAAAACAACAATCCGCCGATAGGCGTAATTGGCCCAATGATATTTACAAATGCTATGTTAAACATAGATCTTGTTGCGAGGAGGTATAGCGAACCAGAAAAAAATATAATCCCAAAAGTAAAACAGAAATACGCGATGTTAATAAGCTTGTTTCGATAACGTGCAAAAGTAGCAAGATAGAGGAGCGCAAAAGTATGATAGAATTGATAATCCACTCCTTTTTGCCAGATTTCTATCGAATGCTCATCAACCAAGCCTTTTAAGGAGTGAGCGCCAAAAGCGCCGAGCAAAACTGCTACAGCACCAAAAAAAGAAGCGGTTAGAATTATACGTTTGTTCATAAATATTTGCCTTTGGCAATTGCTAAATTAATAAATTGGCGAAGATTTTAGCACAAATGGATGTAATAATTTAAATTTGTTTCGAACGGATGAAGAAGATTGGAATTATAATTATTGTCTTAGCGCTCTCGGTATTCTATTTGGCATACGTATATTTCTCTAGGTTAGACACAGAAAATAACGCCAAAGATTTTGCTTTGCAAACTGCCTCTACCAATGCGGCCATGGTTTTTGCATTTCAAAACGACAAATCATTTTACGACATTATGAGTGGGCAAACCTTGTTTCAGCAAGTGTTGGGAGCTGACAAAATGAACCATTTAAATGCACTAACAAACAAAATAAGAGCAGATGGTACATTACGCAAGCTTTTGCAAGATGAAACCATGTATGTAAGCCTGTTACCAGATTCGAACAAAACCATTAATTTTCTTTACACACTACAAGTAACCGATAAAAAAAACCTAAAAGCATTAGCCAACTATCTAAAAATCAAGCCCAACCCAGATGGCGCAGCGCAACATACGGTACTAAAATTAAACGACAGCGCCTCTGTATTTGTTAACATTAAAGACAATGTTATTACCGCCAGTACGTCTGCACAACTTGTAGCGCAGGCAAACAAAAACCGTAAGGCAAATGAATTTACCGCCTATATAAAACATGCCAATACCATGAATAAAAACGTACTGGCACAGCTGTATTTAAACTTTAACAATGCCCCCTCGCTTTTAAAAAACATGATTGCTGGTAGGTTAAATGGCGAACTATCTGTTTTGAACAACCAACGCATCTATGCCATTTTAAATTACAATTACAGCAAAGAGCACATTTTGTTTAACGGCAATACCGATGTTATGGAGGCCGAGAATTATCTAAATTTATTCTCTAATGTTAGTCCACAGACTATTGCCATAGCCAATATTTTGCCAGAAAACACAGCTAATTACACCGTGTATGCCACAGACAGTTATGCAAAATGGCTACCGAAGCTGCAAAAATTACAACAAAAAACTAAACAGAAAGATCAAGTTGATAAAATGATTGCCGATGTAAACAAAAAATACCATACAGACTTGCCAAAAATTTTCAACACTTTTATCGGCAATCAGTTTATTACTTTTCAACTATCCACTTCAGAGAAACTGGCTGCGTTTTCTCTCAGCAATGGCGATAAACTAGACCAACTTCTTCTAGAGGCTAGTAGCGATTACAATCCAGATATCCGTGTTTTTAAGACCGCGGGTATTATAAGTGGCTTTTTTGGCGCTCCATTTAACAACTTCTCTAGGCCATACTTTACGGTTGTAGATAATTATTTGGTTGTGGCCAATAATGCAAGCACCGTACAATCTTTTTTAAATAGCTACAAACAGAACCGCTTGCTTAGCAAAACGCCAAAATACTTGGCAGCCCTAAACCAGTTGACAAATACTTGCAACATTAGCTATTACATCAATCCAGAGAACTCTAAAAACATTTTTAGGCACAATGTACTACTTCCATTTTACAGGCATTTACGGGCTGATAGTGGATTACGGAGCTTCGATACCTTTTATTATCAAATGAGTGCCGATAAAGATAGGTTTATAACTAACCTGCTATTAAATAAATATAGCAAGCCAGAAGTACCAGACTCGTTACAAAACCGTTAATAAAAGCGAAAAACAAACCCCTTTCTTAATGAAAAAAATTCTTTGGGCGCTTGTAGCTCTACTTCCTTTTGGCAAAGCGCAGGCTCAACAATATGGTTTATTCGGTACAGAAACCATGTTTGATGCGTTTGAAAATGTTTCTGAAAAATCTTTTAAATTAAACAGCTCCAGACAATTCTCAACAAATTTTTTCTTGCCTTACTTTGGAGCAAATGCTGCCAACAGAGGCCCTGCAGATAATATAATTAGAAATTTGGCACAAACCGGAGAAATTGATACCCGCGGACTGCCATTAGGGCTTAACGAACGCAATCACTTTTTCGAAAACAGCAACATCTATGTAGCTGCATTACGTATTTTTAAATCTTATAAGTACCAAAAAGAAATGGGCTTTTCTTGGCAAATTCGCTCTGATGCAGATCTGCGTTATACCAACGAAACTTTGGCCGTATTCGACTCATATACGCGTTTTCCAAGCAATAAATTGCTGACTGGCATTTTCAACACCGATGGATACGAACAAAGCTATCATCAATTTAGTTTTAGCTACCGCGAAAATTACGATAAGCAACTGGCATTTGGGTTTAAAGCAAGTCTTTTAAGTGGTATTTTATACAATAGCCTAGACATCGCTAATTCTAACTTATTTATAGATAATGCGTCCAACTCGCTAGAGATAGGGCTCGCTGGAAGGTATAGAGCAAATTTTCAAAATTTCGAAGATATCCATACTAAAACATTCATTCCTACCTTTAAAAACCCAGGACTTTCGCTAAGTTTTGGCACCAACTACACCACCAAACAAGGTTTATTTTTGATGGGAAATATAAAAGACCTCGGTTTTATTTGGTGGCGTAGCAATACAATTGGCACCGATATAGCGCAAACAACCGTTATTGATGATCTTGCTTATAACCAAGACAGGACTAACCAAAAGATAAAAGACATTTTTCTAACGTCTGGAACAAACAAGAAGTTTTTGGCCGCCACAAATGCAAAAGCAGATTTCTACCTATCTAAAACTTTTAGTTTTTATAAGCCTGCCCTAGTAATTTCTAAAAATCTACTTTACCAAGGTGGCGATGCAGCCTTTGTAAATACATTTTCTTACCAAGGTATTTCTGCAAGTGTAACTCCAGATTATAATTTTAACAATATTTTTATGCTTGGGTTACAGGGTAAGTACCAAACACCAAATTTTGAGGTATTTTTAGGTACGGACAACTTTTTAGCCTCTGCTTATACTGCAAAAGGGCTAATTAAACAAAACGGAGAAATTGGCTCTGGAACTAACGGAAACGGCGCATCAGTATATTTTGGATTAGGATTTAAGTTTGGCAATGTGGTAAACCATCCGCAATTTGCCGATATAATACCTGGAATAAATGATGGTGGAGACAGCTTTTTTAAACGGCTATTTTCTGGTTTCAAAAAGCACTAGAAAAGTTCTGCAAGAAACCCAAAGGATAAGAAAAATACAATGGCTTAGCTACAGCAAATTCTTTTTAGATTTGGTAACCACAAAATCTTTTAAATAAAAAGGCTCGAAGTAAGCAACATCTTCAAGCTTCTTTTTTAAGAATGCTTCTTCTGCCAACCCCGCCATATTTGCCGCGCAATTAAAATTATCGTTGCAAAACACGGTATTTTCATTGCCGATTGCTCCACTACATTTTGCAGCGCCATCACCAATAAAGGTAATCTGGTTTGCCAACAATAAATCAGAGAAACTTTCTTGGTCGATAATTTTTGCCTCGGTTGGCATTAGGTTGGCAAGATCTTTGTCAAAAATAGCCGTATATACTTCCATCCGCCGTGCGTCAATCATTGGGCAAATTAAACCAGTATAATTTGGGTGTTCGTCGATAAATCCTTTTGCCATCATAACAAGGGTTTCTATTGCAATAAGTGGAATATCTAACGCAAAACACAATCCTTTAGCTGTAGACGTACCGATACGCAAGCCTGTATACGAGCCAGGGCCCTTGCTAATTGATACCGCATCTAAATCTCCATAAACCATTTTTGCCTGTTTCATAGCGTCTTGTATAAACAACGTGAGGTTACTTGCATGAAGATTTTGGCCGATTTCTTCTTTTATAGAAACAACGACCCCGTTGATAGATAGCGCCACAGAACAAACCTGCGTTGCTGTTTCTATAAGTAGTATGTTAGCCATTGTTTAGGGTTTAGGGTTTAGGGTTTAGGGTTTAGGGTTTAGGGTTTAGGGTTTAGGGTTTAGGGTTTAGGGTTTAGGGTTTAGGGTTTAGGGTTTAGGGTAAATTTATTTTTTTTTGGTAAAAAATCCTTGCAAAATTAAAAAATAGCAACTTTTCAAGGCACTGGATCATGCCCATGCTTGCCCCAAGGATGACATCTACCAATACGTTTCAAAGCCATCCATCCGCCTTTAAATGGCCCATACTTTTTAATTGCCTCTACTCCATAAGCAGAACACGTTGGTGTAAACCTACAATTTGCACCAAGCATAGGCGATATCGCGTATTGATAAATCCTTATCAACGCCAAAAAAACCCATTCGAAAATAGATTTAATGAGGCCCATTTGTTAAGGACTTTAATTTAGCAAAAACGAGTAAAAGTCTTACTTGTAAATAAGAAAACGCTGGAATTTCCTTTCCGATAAACTGGATAGAGAGCAATAGATTTTCACCACTATCGGGTAAATTGGGGCAAAGATGTGTCTCTTTATTTAACCGATAAGCTTCGCGGATACGACGCTTTATCAAATTTCGATCTACCGCACGCTTAAACCGTTTTTTTGGAACAGATATAACCACTTGAACCGGAGGAAGGTTAGGGACGGTTACAAAAAGATAGGAAATTCTAAAAGGATATAATAAAAAAGAAGAACCGCCTTTAAACAGCAGATCCAAATGTTTCTTGCTGCATAACCGTTCTTCTTTCTTAAATGTGTACATCTATTTTTGATTGTTCTGGCAAACTTAATGCCGCCTCCTTCTGCATAAACAGAAACGCAACCAAAAATTACGCCTTATGCTTGCGTTCGCTAGAAACGGTTAGTTTGTGTCTGCCTTTAGCTCTACGCGAAGCTAATACTCGTCTGCCGTTAGCTGTTGCCATTCTTTCGCGGAAGCCGTGCTTATTTCTTCTCTTTCTTTGCGAAGGTTGGAATGTTCTTTTCATGACTGTATATCGTTATTTTGTGTGGTTTGCCTTAAAAATTAGGAGGTGCAAATATAAAGCGATTTATGTACAAATGCAAGCGGTGTCGGTTTTATTTTTTTTGTTTAGGATTTCCTTTAATTATACGATTTTAGAGTTACGAACCATCACTAATTCTGACATCCGACTTCTAATTTCCCTGACATTTTTCCCTCCAGACTGCTGCTAGGCCGGCTCTAGCGAGTCGTCTAGCCGAGCAGTTGAAACTTAAAACGTATAGCTTACAACGTACCACTTTTCCAACCTCCTACCTTTAACATTTACTTTATACATCCAACCTCTAGCGCTACTTATAACCCTAAAGCAGCCTTTAATTTTACATAACCGGTTTTGCTGATCGGCAACCAAATATCGGTTTTTAAAAGCACTACATAGCTGTCTTTTTCTTTAAGTTCTATTTTTGTAACCTGCGAAAGGTTGATGATATAGGAGCGATGTATGCGGATAAACTGGGTTGGGTTTAAGGTTTGCTCGAAAAATGCCATGGTCTTATTCTTATGGAAGACACCTTCGCGAGTATTTAGCGTAACATAATCATCATCAGCTTCTAAATAATTTATATCTGCCACAGCGATGATCGAAATGGCACCGTCTTTTTTTACCACTACCCTATTGTTCTGTGCGGGGTCTAATGTTGTGCGTTCTGGCAAGGTTAGTTGGCTGTCAATTTGCTTAATTCGGGTTTTAAATTTTTGCATGGCCGTATCAAACCTGGTCCTTTCTATCGGTTTTAACAAATAATCCATTGCATTGATCTCGAATGCTTTTATCGCATATTCATCAAACGCGGTTGTAAAAATTACATTTGGCTTTTCATCAATCAATTCCAACATTTCGAACCCATTAATTTTAGGCATCTGAATATCCAAAAAAATTAAATCTGGTTTGTGTTTGGCAATGGCCTTTACCCCTTCAAAACCATCAGAACATTCTGCAACCACTTCTACATCAACATAATCAGCAAGATAAAACTTAACAATATCTCTGGCCAAAGGCTCGTCATCTATCAGTATAGTTCTTATCATTTAAGTTGAGGTATTTTTAAAGTGGTAATATAAATATTATTTGCCTCAGTTTCTGTTTGAAGCAAATCTACACTTCCAAATAACAAATAAAGTCTCCGTTTAATTGCCTTTAACCCAAAGCCAGTACCTTTTGCCGCTTTCATTTCTGGATCAAATGGATTCTGAACCCTTATCCTTAACAATCCATCTTGAATGAAAACATTTATCTTTATGGCAACTGCCTTATTGGTATTGTAAAGTCCAAATTTTATGGCGTTTTCTATAATGGGTTGCAGAAGTGTGCCCGGTAAAATATAAGTTAAACTTTCATCAGCAATAGCTACCTGTATGTCTAGTCGATGGCTAAACCGGACTTTCTCTATATCGAGATACAGACCGATATACTCCATTTCTTCTGCTACAGTTACCCAAACCTGGTCTTCTCGTTTTAAGTTTCCCCTTAAAAAAGCAGCTAATTTGGTAATCATTGTCCCCGCTTCTTTTGGGTTAACCATTGTTAATGCAAAGACCGAGTTTAGGCTGTTAAACAAGAAATGTGGCTGTAACTGATGTCTGAGCTTATTCAATTCTGCTTGGTTTGCTAGGTTTTGGGCATCGACCAATCTGGCTTGGGTTTCTGATTGCTCTTCTAACCGATACCATAAAACATTGGCTATTGCTACCCAAAAGAAACACATAAACACAATAAGCGCTCTAAAAACGATGGAGAAGTTGTAAAAATCCTTATAAAAATCTATCGCCCCGAAGAAATAGAGGAGAATAAATTTGGCCAGAAACGTAATGATTAAGGTTAAAGTTATTGCAAGAACAGATAAATAGGTAACCAATTGTGCTTTTGGTTGATAATAACCTAGCATGTTGCTAAGCCCCAAGCAACCGAACGCCAAAAGCAAGTTGTTTACCACCGCATCTACAGCAGAAAGTTGCCAACTTAAATGTAGCAAATAGTGGAGTGCAAGTGCACAAATTATGGCCAGAGCGGCAAACCCTGCCAACGCTGTATATTTTATTCCGGGGATGGAAATTGGTCTAGTTGTCATTAGGATGAGGCTAAGGTGTCAAGGAGCAAAGAACATGGATTAAGGAACAAGGAGAAATGTCTAAATACTTAGTACTAAATACTAAGAACCAAAGTAGTCCTTATTAAAAGCTCCTAATCTCTACGCCACCAAAAGTTACCGAACCTTCTAAAATGAGCAGCTTTTGTTGTTCGCCAGTTTCGGTCAAGGCCATTCTCTTGTCTTCTACATTGCCAAACATAGGGGCAATATTTGTTTTGATGGCCCAATGTGGAGGAACGATAAGTTTAATGCCACCGAATGCCGCATTGATGTCTAGCACAACACTGTCGGTAAAATCTGCCTGTGTAAAGTTTACATCGGCACCGCCAAAAACAGCAGATATTTTACCTCCCTTAAAGTTCTTGGAAAAAACGCCTTGATGTACACTGCCAAAAACTGCAGAAGCATCAATGTAGTCACCTTCCACCGTATCGGCAGCATTTGTTGGCGGTTGATTTTGCGCATCTTGAAAACGATCTCTATGTCCAAATTTATTGGAACGCCGACTGAGCCCATTGTAACCAATTTTTAGAGATTTTGGCTTAACAATTAAATAAGCACCTAAAATAACCAATCCGACACCGAGGGCATATTTGGAAAAATCATAATCGGTTATTTGTAAAAGTAAATTGTAGCTTCCTATCAGAATCAAGACCAGCCAACCTATTCCGCGAAAATTCCTCCTCGCACCTACAAAAATACCGAGCGCAATTAAAAACATTGGCCAATCAAATAGCCAATGTGGCAAACCTAAGTTAAGGTTATCAACAAGAAAAGCTATGCCGACCAAGATGACAAGTAAACCACCGATGTATCGAAATGAAGAAGACCTATTGCTGAAGTTGTTGTTCTGTAAATTTTCCATGATGTTGTTATTTATGATGTAAAAGTAACTAACCTTCAGGAGTGGCGGAATACCATTCTGCTGCACGGTAGCCATTCATCGGTGAACTGCCGAAAAACATCGGTAAAAAAAAGACTTAAATTTTTGCCGGAAGAGTTCGCCAAAAATTTAAGTCAGAAACAACACCTTATTTAAGCACTCTAAAGGCAAAAAAATCTTCTGTCCTTAAATTTCAAACTCAGCCAAGTTAAAATCCTCATATAATTTCAAAATAGCTCCCACAGACCAAGCCTGTTGGATGCAGCCTTTTCCATGCTTTGGATTTAAACCATCAAAAATTTCGGAAATGCAATGAATGCCGGCGTCGCTGTAAAAGTGATCTCTTATTTTTTCTAACGCTTTAAAAACCCTTTTTCTCCTTGCCACAGAAGAGCCGTAAATTCGCAATTCAGCGCTAAAATATTCGTATAACAAAAAAGGCCAAACGGTACCTTGGTGATAGGCATCGTCGCGATGTTGTTGATCTCCAAAATAAACTTCTTTAAAACTCGGATTGTTTATATCCAATGTTCGAATACCATAAGGCGTGTACAGTTTCTCTTTAACTGCTTCGAAAATTTTTTTCTGTTGTGTTTTATTTAAAAGCGTATATGGAAGACTAATCGCAAACAATTGATTTGGCCTAAAACTATCGTCTACAGTTTTTCCGGGCACAATTACATCATATAACGTACCTGCCTGATTACTAAACATTTTAACAAAGTTTCCCTCTAACTTCGAAAGCACACCGGCATATTTAGAATCGAATGGAACATCGAAACGATTGCAGAAGAACTCATATATTTTTAACGCATTGTACCAAAGCGCATTAATTTCAACCGGGCAGCCAATTCTGGGTGTAATTACTTTGCCGTCTACTTTTGCATCCATCCACGTTAATTGCACTCCGTTTTCGCCGCCATATAAAAATCCTTCTTCTGTAACGTGGATATTATACCTTGTTCCGGCCAAATGTTTATCTAAAATGCTTTTTAAAACTTTAAGATGTTTTTTGGCAAAAGCATCGTCTTTAAATTTTTGATGATATTCAAAAAAACTAACGAACAGCCACAACGTTGCATCTATGGTATTGTATTCTACTTCATCGCCACTATAATCGGGAAAGCGATTTGGCAACATTCCCTCGCTTAAACTCCCTAAAAATGCAAGGAGGATGGATTTGGAGATTTCTTTTTTTCCGGTGGCAATGGTTAAGCCCCGCATGGCGATCATGGTATCTCTGCCCCAATCTGCAAACCAATGGTAACCCGCAATAACAGATTCGCTTTTAGTAGAATTTCTATGCACCAAAAACTGCGTTGATGAAGCTAAAAGATTTTTATAGAAACCATTTTTTATTCCTTCGCTTCCTTTCTGCCTTTCGGCGATGATTTTTGCGACCTCAATTTCCAACTGCTTTACTTCGATTGGTTTTTCTAAGGAGAAAGCCAATATAATTTCTTCGCCGGGCGCTAAAGATTGTTCTAAAACTCCTATTTGATAATAATCGCAGAGCGATCCGTAACCCCTATCTTTTTCTTCTGCAAGAACTATATTTTTATACCAAGTTCTTTGTTCGGTAAAAGACCCATTATTCCAAGCGGTAAAGAGCGGCTTTGTTCCATATTGCGCAAAGGTTTTTATGGTGTTCGAATCGATTTCTGAATAGAAATCTGTTTTGGTATTCTCTGTAAATGTAGCCATGAAATTGCTGAACGCATATAGCGGATGCAGGGTTAAGGCAAATAAAGATTTTCCAACGTTTTTATATCTAACCATCACGGTGTTAGATTTTTGCTTCATATAAATAGATTTTTCCAATCTCCAATCATCATTTTTTCCGTAGCTCCAGGTCGGAAAATCTGCTACAGAAAAATAGATAAGATGTGGTGGATTTTCTACCGCGGCCTTGCCAAAATATCGGTTTTCTTGGAGGTAGCAATCTAATCCTCCAATAGTAATCTTTTCTTCAATATCGGCAACCAGCACATACCTATCTGTAGGCGGTTCTAAAGATGCAATTAACAAACCGTGGTAACTCCTAGTATTTGCCCCAGCAACGCTCCCAGAGACATAGCCGCCTAAACCATTTGTAATTAACCATTCTTGTTGCTCAGTATTATTCATTTATATATTCCTCAATTAAATTTGCAACCAAAGCTGTCCAACCAAGTTGATGGGAAGCACCAACACCTCTGCCGTTGTCACCATCAAAATACTCGTAAAACAACACGTAGTCTTTAAAATGTTCATCTCTGTATTGCATTTTATGAAGTGCATTTACAGGCCTATCGCCATTGTCATCTGTAACAAAAATATTTACCAGGCGCTTGCTTAATTCCTCGCTAATGTCTTTTAAACCCAACATATTGTCTGATCCGTGTGGAAACTGAAACTTCGTTCCCGCGTCGCGTAAGTGATAATTTGAAAATTTTCTCAACGCTTGAACAAAAAGATAACTTAACGGAAACCATATTGGACCTCTCCAATTAGAATTGCCGCCAAAAAGTGTGGTCGAAGACTCTGCAGGTTCGTAATTAATTTGGTATTCATGCCCATCTATTGTTAAACAATAGGGTTTGATGTACTCTTTTGAAAGCGACCTAATGCCATATTGGCTTAAAAACTGACCTTCGCTTAACAATGTATTGATCAAAATCTCTTGCCTCTTTTTTGGAACAAGGGAAAATAAGAGCTCGTTATTGTCGTTGAAATCATTTATAACCAAATAGCTTAGCGTTTCTTTTTTATAATCCTTAAACCACTGCACACTCTTTTTAAATTTTGGTAGCTGGTCCAAGGTCTCCCGATCTATAAAAAGCACCGCGGTTAAAGAAAGCATTCCAGAAATAGATTTTACTTCGATTGGGATTTGTGTACCGTCTGAAAGCGTAAGCTTATCATAGAAAAATCCGTCCTTTTCGTTCCAGGCACCAACGGTAGTGTCGCTAATTTTGTTTAAAGCTTCTGCGATGTACACAAAATGCCCGAAAAATTTAACAGACATATCTTCGAACGTATTGTCTACTTTAGAAATTTCCAGACTAATTTCTAGCATGTTTAGGCAGTAGAGCGCCATCCAAGAGGTGCCATCAACCTGCTCCAAATAACCGTCGTCTGGCACACCGTGGCTTCTATCAAATAATCCAATGTTATCAAGCCCCAAAAAACCGCCTTCGAAAACATTGTTGCCAGAACTATCTTCTCTATTTACCCACCAAGAAAAGTTAAGCGATAATTTATTGAAAATTCGCTTTAGAAAATCTACGTCGCTCTTGCCTGTTTTCTTTTTGTCTGTCTTGTAAATTTCTAACGCAGCCCAAGCCTGTACAGGTGGGTTTACATCGCCGAAAGACCATTCATACGCAGGAACTTGGCCGCTTGGCGCCATGTACCATTCTCTAGTGAACAATAACAGCTGTTGTTTTGCAAATTCTGCGTCTATATGGGCAAACGTTGTGCATTGAAAAGCAGAATCCCAAGCGGCATACCATGGGTACTCCCAGCTGTCTGGCATAGACATCACATCATGATTTCTTAAAGTCCTCCAGTCGCTATTTCTTCCACTTCTGCGTTGTTCTGGTGGCGCTGGTTGTTTCGGATCGCCATCTAACCAAGTATCGATTTCATAGTTATAATATTGCTTATTCCATAACAATCCGGCGAAAGCCTGCCTTTTTATTTTGTTCAACTCTTCGTTGTCAGATAGGTTTTTACTTTCGTAAAAATCGTTGCATTCTTTAATACGCTTTTTAAAAATAGCATCAAAATTGCTTGTAAAGGGCGTTTTAAGTTGTTTATTAGTTAAGCGCAATTTAATTGTCTTAGAACCGCCCGCTTTGATTGTTATTTTATACAAAGGCGAGAATTTAGTTCCAGATTTATTTTGGCCGGCCAAGCTATAGTCGTTATTAATTACAGCATTATGAAAAAGGTCTTTTTTAAAGGGATGATCGTTTTCCGTATTAAAAAGTCTCTCAGCATTGGTTTCGTTTTCTGTAAATAGAAGGCGATCGGCTTCCTCAAAATAAAGATTGTAATCGTTTATATGGGTATTGCCGACAGTTACAAATTCTACGTCGCCATTGTGCTGCGCTTTAATAAAAGGTTTTTCCTCCTCTTTAAAGCTCCAAAAATTCCTACACCATAGGGTTGGTAAAACATAGATTTCGGCATCTTCTTCTGCTCGATTGCAAATGGTAATTTTAATTAAAACATCTTCTACATCTGCTTTTGCGTACTCGGTAAAAACATCAAAATATTTGTTATCGTTAAATATGCCTATGTCAAGCAGCTCATACTCCCGATCATCTCTTCCGCGCTGTCCGTTGGTTTCTACTAAATCTTTATACGGATATTCAGCTTGCGGATATTTGTACAAATGTTTCATGTACGAGTGCGAAGGTGTGTTTTCTAAATAGTAATACAGCTCCTTAACATCTTCCCCATGGTTTCCTTCTGGGCCAGTTAACCCAAACATTCTTTCTTTAAGTATTGGGTCTTTACCATTCCAAAGCGTAATAGCAAAACACACATTACAATAATGATCTGATAAACCGGCTATTCCATCCTCGCCCCAACGATAGGTTCTGCTTCGCGCATCATCATGACTTAAATAATCCCAAGCGCTGCCATCTGCACTATAATCTTCTCGTACTGTACCCCATTGCCGTTCACTCAAGTATGGCCCCCATTTCAGCCAATCTTTTTTCTTGCTATAATTCTCAGAAAGTCTTTTTTCCTCTTCGGTTTCCATCGTATCTATATATTATCCGTTTTCTGTAAAACCTGGGTAACAAGTCATTCCTCCATCTACAAAAATTGTTGTACCATTTATGTACTCAGACTCGTCTGAAGCCAACCAAGCAGCAGCGCTGCCAATATCTTCTGGCACGCCTATTCTTTTGTAAGGAATAAGTTTATTTAATTTATCAAGCGCTTCTTCGGTATCCCAGGCGGCTTTATTGATTCCTGTTTTTATGGCGCCCGGCGCGATGCTGTTGCAGCGAATTTTATGTGGCCCATAACCTTGGCAAATGCTTTCCATCAGCATGTGTATTGCACCTTTAGACGATGCGTAATTGGCGTGCCCAGCCCACGGAATAACTTGGTGAACGGAACTCATGTGTATAATTTTACCGAGAGATCTAGAAACTTCAGGGCGCATTCCCCTCTTTAAAAACTCCTTAATTGCCTCACGCACGCATAAAAATTGCCCTGTTAAGTTTATATCAATAACCAGTTGCCAATCTGCCAAGCTCATTTGGTGCAAAGGACTGTCTTTTTGTAAACCAGCGTTTGGAACGCAAATATCTACAGTACCAAACTTATCGATGGTTTGCTTAAACATTGCAATTACTTGATCTTCCTTACTTACATCACATTTTATGGCAATGGCGCTTCCGCTGATGTCACTTTTATTTATTCTATCTACAATTTCCTCTGCCGCTTCTGGATGGATAACATAATTGACTACTACGTTTGCACCATCTCTACCGAGGGCTTCGGCAACCGCCTCTCCTATGCCAGAGTTTGCTCCTGTTACAATTGCTGTTTGGCCAGCTAACCTTTTATTGGGTCTTTGCATTTTATTGTTTTTTATTCTTTAATGTGCATCTCCGGGTGGCAATAAACGAGGCATTTCGGGCTTCGGCAGAGATAAGATTTTATTTTTTTCTTTGTAATTGATAAGTCTTCTTGCCATACCGTTAAAAATGAAAATGTGGAAGGGATACATCAACCACCAATATGCTCTTCCCCATAATCCCACAGGGCGAAAAGTGGCAATTTCGCTAAGATATTTATAAGTGCTCCGTTCTACAATCTTAAATTCTAACCAAGCCTCGCCAGGTAATTTCATCTCGGCATAAAGTAGCAGCCGTCGGTTTTTCTTGTCGGCTAAAATTACACGCCAAAAATCCAAGGCATCACCTGCATAAAGTGTCGCATTGCTACGCCTCCCCCTTCTGGTACCAACTCCGCCTACCATCTGATCTATCAACCCGCGCAAATTCCAAAGCCAATCTAGGTAATACCATCCTCTTCTCCCTCCTATTGACCAAATATTATCCAATACCATATTAGAGTCGATGGTAAATTTATGTTTCACTTTATAGGTTAGTGTTCCGTTTTGGGGCACTTTTACCTGATCCATAAATGTACCATCTAAATAGCCCCGGTTCAGTGCATCACTCCAACTAGAAACGATGGAGTTTTGCTCTATCATTTTAAAAGCCAATTTTAGCGCTTCTTGATAAGTACAGCAAGTTCTAGGAACTACAGCTTTAATCTCATCATCTTTACAAACCACTTCGTTCCGCATACTTTCAACCAAACTACTGGCAATGTTGTAGTTTACAGAAGTAACAATATTTAGCCAAAGTGATGAAAGACGTGGTGATAAAACAGGTACCGTAAATATGTGCCGCTTTAATTTCCTCGCTTTTGCATAGCCCAATAACATTTCTTTATAGGTTAAAATGTCAGGCCCACCAATATCAAAAGTTCTATTTAAAGCTTGGTCGTTTAGTAAAACTCCCTGCAAATAATGCAAAACATCTCTTATGGCAATGGGCTGGCATTTGGTGCGCAACCATTTTGGCGCAATCATTACCGGCAGCTTTTCTGTTAAATCTCTAATAATTTCAAAAGATGCACTGCCAGATCCAATAATAATTGCAGCCCTCAATACCGTATGGGCCACTTTGCTTTTCTTCAATACATTTTCTACGCCAAGTCTAGATTGCAAGTGTTCTGACAAGTCGTCATCGTTTACAATACCTGTAAGATAAATGGTTTGTTTACAACTTGTTTTTTCTATAGCGTTGATAAAATTCTTTGCTGAGGTGGCTTCTAGCGTGCGGAAATCAGTGTGCGCCGTGCCCATAGAATGAACAAGATAATAGGCCGCATCGATATCTTTTGGAATAACATTTAAAGTTTCTTCTTTTAACAAATCGCCAACGATGATATGTGTTTGCTCCCCATCAAAATTTTCTGTGTTTACCCTTCGCTTATCTCTAACTAAACAGTAAATTTCATGACCAGCTTTTTGCAGTAAAGGAAGGAGGCGAGCGCCTATATAACCGTTTGCGCCAGTAAGAAGAATTTTCATACAGGTTTAACAAGGATAGTTGAAAAGAGTTTTCTTGATATTGTCCAAATTTTGATCAGTAATTAATTTTACGGCCCGACAAAAAAATTACTCGAGTACGCTAAATATCATAATTTGAAACACTTAATTTAGAAGTTAATTTCGGTGTTTTTTAGAAGACAGATTTTTTGCGAAAATTAGTTAAGGTTAGCTAAAGTTTTAAAGAACACTTAATCATACTAATTCCGAATACCTCTTTTATAGTAGAAATGTGCCCTTAATTTTATTATTTAGCGCTGGGAAAATACAACATCTCGTAAATTTATGCTTTCCCGAATACGCTTTTGCTAAGGGGTGCAAAATTAAGGGTTGCAAATAGCGTTTCTTGGGTTAGCAAGTAGTAGCAATCAAAAAATATTTAAGTTAATTTTAAGCAGAAGTTTTGGAAAACGACCACCATCATAGCGAAAAACATTTCACTTCCTCAGAAATTGTAAGGGATGTAATTATTGGGATGACAGATGGGCTAACCGTACCATTTGCCCTAACTGCAGGCCTTAGCGGCGTGGTTCATTCTAATGCGCTTATCATTACCGCCGGTATTGCAGAAATTGTTGCTGGATCTATTGCCATGGGTTTGGGTGGTTATCTTTCTGCTAAAACGGAGATAGAACATTATGAAACCGAGCTGGGTAGAGAATACCGGGAAGTGGAAATTGTTCCGGAAAAGGAAAAAGAAGAAGTAATGGAAGTGTTTGCTGACTATGGCCTACCTAAAAGTTTACAGATAGAAATTGCCGATGAATTGAGCAAAGACAAAAAGCAATGGGTAGATTTTATGATGAGGTTTGAACTAGGGATGGAAAAACCCGACCCGAAAAGAGCCAAAAAGAGTGCCTTTAACATTGGTGTTTCTTATATTATTGGTGGCTTCGTGCCACTTTCTGCATACTTTTTTGCCAAAACCCCGTCAGATGGTCTAATTTTCTCTGCCATTATTAGCATTTTTGCGCTATTTATTTTTGGCTATGTAAAAACCAAACTTACTGGCACAAAGCCGATGCAAGGTGCTTTTAAAACAGTGCTGATTGGCGCGTTGGCCGCAGGAGCCGCATTTTTGGTTGCTAGACTAATTTCCTAGCCTTCATCGACATGTAAAAACAAAAGTCCTGTTTATTTCCCTATCTTTTCTACCATTATATTTTGGCACACAACCCCACTGAATGTTTCTGAGGCATGGTTTAAATAGCCAACCATAGTCGAATGATCAAATTCTTCTATGGCCAAGACTATAATCTCTGTACCCAATTTTAGGTCTTTCTTATTCAAAAACTTTAAAAAATCTTTAGATGAATCGGTAACCGATTTAAAAATAACGGTCTCTCCAACTTTGCATTCGTTTAACTTTTTGTAAGTACGTAGCATAATTTTCCCCTCCTTATCGGGAATTGGAGCTCCATGTGGATCAAATTTTGGATGACCTAGTAAGTGATCCATCTTATCAAAAAAAGCTGCAGAGCGCACATGCTCTACCTGTTCGGCAATGTCATGAACTTCTTCCCATCCAAAACCCATTTTCTCTACTAAAAATATCTCGGTAAGTCGGTGTTTTCTAATTACCAGAGCCGCTTCCTTTTTCCCGATGTCGGTAAGTTTTACTGGCTTGTAACTTTCATAATGCACAAAACCCTGCTCAAAAAGTTTTTTCATCATGCTATTAACCGTTGGCATTTTTATATTTAAATGCTTAGAAAGTTCGTTTACATTTACCTCCCCCTTGTCGTTAGATAGGTTAAATAACGCCTTTAAATAATTTTCTACGGTTAAAGAATTCATATCAAATGGATATAGCTGCAATAAAAGCACCGAATTTATCAAAATAAAAGTATTAAAAAAATTATTAGCCTAATCTAACTTATTGCGCTTGCATAAAAAATGAGCTAAAATCTGATTTGGAATTAAAACTTACATTAACAAGTAGCTTTTAGCGAGCTATATGCATAGATTTTACTGGGTAAATATCGAATTCCAAATCACCTCTGCCTTAGGTTAATTACCTTTGGAAACGAATCAGTTAACGCTGCAAGTGTTTAAGTGGGAAAGCTTCAAATTGCCACATCAAAAAATAAATCGGGTGATTATAGTTTAACCATGATTATGCATATACCTTATAAAGTTGTTATTTCTGTAGTTGGCGTTTCCAGAAGGGAGAAAACTGTTAAGTTAAAAAGATTAAGCGTAGAAAATTTTTGCCTAGTCTTGAGATTGACCACAAGTACAAATCTAATTCTTGCAATTTTTGGTTGATGATGGTTGGATTTATAATAATGGAACGATTAATGATATACAAAGAACAGTGGCATTAACCTTAATTAAAAATCAGAGACCAATTTAATGAGCACAAAATTGATACTTGTACGCCATGGCCAATCTAAATTTAATTTAGAAAACAGATTTACAGGTTGGCAAGATATAGACATTACTCCTACCGGGATAAAAGAGGCTGAGGCCGCAGGGGAACAACTTAAATCTGAAAAAATTAACATAATATTTACTTCTAAATTAATACGCGCACAACATACCGTTAAAATTATACAGCAAATTGCGGGTTTAGAAAACATTGTGGTAATTGAAGATAAAGCTTTAAACGAACGCAGTTACGGCCTTTTGGAAGGTTTAAACAAGAGTGATACCGCTGCAAAATACGGCACCGAACAAGTGCATATTTGGCGTAGGTCATTTGATGTTCCTCCGCCAGGAGGCGAAAGTTTAAAAGACACTTATGACCGGGTACTGCCATATTTTGAGGCGCACATAAAACCTGAATTAGACAAAGGATTAAACGTTTTGATTGTGGCCCATGGAAATAGTCTAAGGGCACTTATTATGTTTTTAGAGAGGCTCTCGCCAGCGGAAATGGTAGAGAGAGAAATTGCAACGGGTGTGCCCATTATTTATAATTGGCCAATTAAAACCTAGCTGATGGCCGACCAACTAAGTATTTATGGAGAGGCTGTGGTTTGGTCTTTTGACCTATTGGGATTATCTACACCTGATAAAGACGAAGATGAACAAAGTATAGAGCTTGCTCTGGCAGCCTATTTAAATGAGTTAGTTGCGAATGATTTTAACAAACTGATTGGCATTTTGTATCGGATAGACATCTCTCAAGAAAAAGCTGTAGCCGCTTTGGCAGAGGGTGCGGAAACGGAAACAGCGGGAGAAATATTGGCTAGTTTAATCATCAACAGGCAAAAAGAAAAAATCTATTATAGAAAATTGTACAGTAAATAAATAATATTAATTTTTGCGAAATTATGGATAGCGAGTGCAAATTAATAGCCGTAGATTTTGATGGAACCATCGTAGAACACACCTACCCAGAAATTGGGGACGAAATGCTTTTTGCTTTTTCTACGCTTAAAGAACTACAACGAAAGGGCCACAGATTAATTTTGTGGACTTACCGAGACGGCGAATTCTTACAAAAAGCGGTAGATTATTGCGCAGAAAACGGCATAATATTCTACGCGGTTAATGAGAACTATCCAGGCGAAACCAAAGAAGGAAATTATAGCCGCAAACTGCTTGCAGATATTTTTATAGATGATAGAAACATAGGTGGCTTTTTAGGTTGGGATACCATTTGGCAAATGTTACATCCTGACGGCGAAGAATATCTTGCCGTGTTGAAAAATGAACTCGCACATTTTAATTATAAAAAACCTAAGAAGAATTGGTGGTTTTAGAAGAGTAAAGATAAAGGAGCAAGAATAAACGGAAAGATTAAAGACCAAAGCTGAAAGATTAAAGAGTACTGACTGAATATATAGAAATATTTCAAATCAATATAGAACTCCGACGGAGTTGATCGTTACATTTAATTGATAACCAGTGTGATGCCTCTTTGATTATTCCGATTCGCTGCAGGTTTTGCCAGGTAAGGCAGTTTACATTCAACCATCAAATTTCTGATTACTGACTGCTGACTACTGACATCCTCTTCGATAGTAGCGAAAAGCCCACAGCGAGGAACTGCCTGTCCCGATTTTTATTCGGGAAGCGAGGACTTGCAGCGGATAGCCCGGCCCGCAGGGACACGCCCTTATCAAACCTTTGCTCTTCGGAATTTTAGATTTGCGTATTTCCCAACTTGCCCCAATCCAGGTAAACTTTAGGCTTCTTTCGACCCTAAACGCAGCCAAAAAAACCTTTTTTTTATTTTTTGTTGTTAAGTGGTGTTTACTATTTTAACTTGTCATCAAACCGTAACGATCCGGTTACTCCATTAAAAAAAAGTGAAAATATGGTTATGTTGCGGTAATCATTTAAGAATCACTAACCAATACTTTTTAAAACCGGGCCAATGTTTAAATACACTACACTTCTTAGTGTTCTATTGCTAAGTTCTATTTTCGCTTTTACAGGTAATTCTGATAAAACTACCGCGGCCAATCCAAAATGGCAGCAGTTATTTAATGGTAAAGACCTTAAAGGCTGGCATCCAAAAATTCGATACCACGATTTGGATGATAACTATAAAAATACTTTTCGCGTTGAGAATGGTTTGCTTAGAGTTAGCTATGATCAGTATGATGATTTTAACGAAACTTATGGCCACCTATTCTATAAAAAGCCATACTCCTATTATTTAATAGGGGTAGAATACCGCTTTGTAGGCGAACAGTGTAAAGGCGGGCCGGGATGGGCGATGCGGAACAACGGAATCATGATTCACGGCCAATCGCCAGAGAGCATGAACAAAGACCAGGATTACCCAAATTCAATGGAAGTACAATTACTTGGAGGCTTAGGCGGTGGCGATAGATCTACGGCAAATCTTTGCACACCCGGAACGCAGTATGAAAAAGACGGCGAAATTAGAGCGCAACACTGTACCGATTCGAAATCAAAAACTTACAATGGCGACCAATGGGTACGTGTTGAGACACTTATATTAGGAGATTCTTTAGTGGTGCACTATGTTAATGGAGAAGAAGTGTTCCGCTATCAAAAACCGCAACTCGATCCGGTAATGGGACAAAAACAAGGCAAATTTCTAACAAGCGGCAGCATTTCTATTCAAGGAGAAAGTGCTCCTACAGATTTTAGAAAGATAGAGATTATTGATCTTGAAAAATACGCAAGTAATCCTGCCAAACTTAAAGCAGTAGTTGATAAATTGATGTCACAAAAAAGAATAGCCAAGCAATAATAATATCTATAATCCTATGCTTAAAATAACCATCAGTTTTATCTCAGCTTTATCTATCTTTTTTGGGATAGCTCGGTTTTTTGAAAAACCAAAAGCAGCATTTGTTAATCCACAAGAACTTAAAATCACTCCATATACCGGCCCAGATATTACGCCAAGTCCCGCTTGCTTAACTGTGGCGGCAACCGGCGAAGTATATGTAGGCGTAGATATGATTGGGTCTTTAGGTAAAGACCCCGGCAAAGGGCGCATTGTTAAACTTATTGACAGCGATAACGACGGCAAAGTAGATAAGCATATAGAATTTGCCATGGTTGATAATCCACGCGGCATTATTGTTAACGGCACCAAAGTTTATGTGTTGCACACCGATTTCTCAAAAGAAACAGGCAAAGCAACAGGTATGAGCTTGGTAGTTTTTGAAGATAAAGACGGCGATGGTAAAGCCGATGGCCCAGAGCAACCGCTTATTGAGAACTTTAGCAATACCAAATACATACAAGAGCGCGGCACAGATCATGCAACCAACGGCATAAGGATGGGAATTGATGGCTGGATCTATATTGGTGTGGGCGACTTTGGTTTTCACAATGCGGTTGACCGCAGCGGCAAAAAACTAACCATGTTGGGCGGCGGTATTGTACGCGTACGCCCTGATGGTACCAATATGGAGATCTATACGCATGGCACCCGTAATGTTTACGACGTAGCGATAGACCCTTTGATGAATATTTTTACCCGCGAAAACACCAATGATGGCGGCGGTTGGAATGTTCGTTTCTCGCACAGCATACAATCTGGCGAATATGGCTATCCTTTATTGTTTCAACATTTTACAGACGAGATTATACCAGCGCTAGTTGATGTTGGTGGCGGTTCTGGTACTGGAGCATTGTACATGGACGAGCCAAACTGGCCTAAAAAATACAATAAGGTACCTATGATGGCCGATTGGGGACGCAGCATGCTGTACATCCATCGGGTTAAGCCAGATGGAGCAACATTTACTCAAAAGGATGAAGAATTTATAAAGCTGCCACAGATCACTGATTTAGATGTTGATGGCTCTGGTAGGTTATATTTATCGGCTTGGGATGGCGCTGGCTACAGTGGTAATCCGAGCAAAGGTTATGTGGGTAGGGTTGTACCAAACAACTGGGAGTATAAAGCGTTTCCAGATCTTCCAAAATTGTCTGAGCGGAAATTAGGCGACCTTTTAAAATCGCCAAGTGCAGTTGCTAGGCTTAATGCCTCCCAAGAATTATTAAGACGCCCAGCAAAACAAGCCGCCACTGTTGCACTGAAAATAGCTTCAGATAAAAGCTTAAGTTTAGAAAGCCGTGTTGCTGGCATATACACCTACGCACAGATAGCGGCCGAAAGCGGTATCGCCTCATTAACGGAGTTTACTAAAGAAGCCACCATGCGCGAGTTTGCTTTACGTATCCTTGCCGACAGAAAAGCATGGGCACCTAAAGTATCTATCGAGCCGTTCTTAGCAGGCTTAAAAGATACAAGCTTACGTGTACAGGCCGCTGCAACCATAGGTTTAGGCCGACTAGGAAACCCTGCTGCAATCCCTGCATTGTTGCAAACAAAAGTGCCAGCCTCATTTGTAGCACCGGGCAAAGACGTGCCCGAAGGCCCGCATGCCACACCAAACTCTCCAATTATAATTCCACATTTGGCAGTACGCGCTTTATTGGCGCTCAATGCAGTCGATGATTGTGTGGCTGCCATCGGCACAGATAATTCAACGCTGGCCTTGTGGACGCTGCGTTATATGCATAATGAAAAAGCCGTTAATGGTTTAATAGCTGCCTACAAAAAGGCTAGCGATTCAAAACTAAAAACAGAGATCCTAACTACGGTATCGCGCCTATATCGCGAAGAAGCTCCATACGATGCCACTTGGTGGTGGGGTACTCGTCCAGACGCTCCCGGCCCGTATTATAAGGCAATACTTTGGTCTGGTTCGCCGGCTATCGAAACTTTTTTGAAAGGCGAATGGGACAAGGCAGATGCAAAAGGCAAAGAATACCTTACTTACCTAAACACCCGCAACCGTATGGCAATAGATGCTTTCGGCGTCGAAGAAAAACCTGTTTTGGTTGATAATGAGCCTAAGGTAGATCTAGAGAAAATTAAAAATCAAAAAGGTCAGGTGGGTAAATCATCTATTGAAGATGTAATGTTGGCAATTGCCAAATTAAAAGGCGACCCAGTAAAAGGTAGGGTAATATTTAACCGCCAAGGTTGTAACAATTGCCACTCGCTTAGTAAAAGCGAAAAACTAAAAGGCCCATTTATGGGACAGATTGGATCGATTATGACGCGTGAACAGATTGCCGAGTCGATACTTAAACCAAGTGCCTCTATATCGCAAGGGTTTGCCACCAACTTAATAACGGATAAGACCAAAAAAAGCTATATGGGTTTTATAACTGCAGAAAGTGCCGATCGTTTGGTAATGCGCGACATTACCGGGTCAGTATTCACGGTTAAAACAAACGACATCGTTAGCCGCAAAGAACTAGAAACATCTATGATGCCGGCAGGCTTAGCCAATGCCTTATCTTATGAAGAAATGGCATCGCTGGTAACGTTTTTATCTAAGCAGAAAGAATAAAAAGAACGAGTTAGTAAAATACTAAGCCCGCAGTTGATTTACTTGCGGGGTTTTTTATCTCCATAAAATAGCTAATACTAAGAAGTGCCATCAAAGTAAAGTCTTTCTTTTTGATGTGGCGTTATCCTGAAAAAGGGTCGCGCTTTCCGTTTCAATCTTTTGCTTGTTCCTCGCAAAAAAGCCTGCCAGGAAAGTAGACGGGGATTTTTTCTACAATCCGTAACGCGAGAAAAACAATAGAAAGCTGCATTAAACATTAGCCGAGACAAATGTCCGCACCCTCCAAAAAAAGTATTTGGAAAAAATTCTTTCTGGATGGTAAATCTAGCCTTATCTGAAGTTCTACGGGTTTATAGTCATTTAAACCATTCCGGTTCGGCTTAATCAGCATTTAAGGGCTAATGAGAAAAATTTAGACTTTTTTAACAGCGATGCTATAGATCTATCATTTTATACAGGGTGGATTCAAGTAATAAATTCAACAGAATGCCTATTGTACAACGTGTTGCTAAACCCTTTAAAATGAAAAATCCCCAGCACAAGGCCGAGGATTTTACTTACTACTTTAAATTATCGGATTAATTACCAGAATCCTTTTTTATTTCTATAACATCCTGAACTGATTGAGGCAACGTCGAAAGCAGGTTATACCCTGTTGCCTTTTCGATGTCTCTAACTGTTACAATATATTGTTTCCAGTCTGGATTGATTGTATTGATGTTTGGTGTGTTGATTGCAACAACGCGAGTAGAGGAAGAAACTCTGCTTACATCGCCGTTTCCTGTAGGCAATATTACCGCAACTTTCCAAATATTGCTAGGTACGTTCACTTTACCTCCATTGATAGAGGTAGAAACTCCGCCACTTGACCCAGTGCCGCCCGAGCCATAAGCACCCATAATAATATAAACTTCGTTACCACTTAAAACCTGCCCACGCAAATAACTCTCCAAGCCTTCCCAAGTCTTTTGGTTATTGTTTGGTGCCTGAGGCAGCATATTGGTCATTAAGAAAGTAGAAGAATTGGCATCGGTCGAACTTGTTCTGTCGCCACTTGGACAGTTATGCCCGCGATCAAAACCTGATCCACTGTAAGAATTATTCTGTACCTCGTACCAACCAGTTGGGAGTCCTGTAAAAGCGGCAAAGTCATCTCGACGTTTAACCGCACCAGTGAAATTACTTGCATCGAGGTGCCAGCTTACCCAATTGGGCCCTGCCTTAGACATACTGTAAGATTCGGTGTAATAGTGTTGGTCAATTAAGTAATTGTCGCCCATGACTATAGTTGCCTGTGCGCCACTAGGGTTGCCCATTAAAAGGTCGCTGTTGTCACCGAATTCGGAAGGCGCATCAGCTCCAGCTATTGGTGTCCCTCTTCCTGGCGTAACCATTCCAACCCCTGTTGAATCGGTTGGGTTGGTATCAGGGATACCAACGGTTATTTCTGGGTCGCCAGTACCTTTAAAAGTTATATCATCTAAGTTGACCCTTGTTGTACCTATTTTTTTGATCTGGAAACGGACTTTTCCGGTTACAGTAACCTTAAATGAATCAGTTACCAAAGTTTTACCGGTTTCTGTTATATCAGTCCCCAACTGGACGTAAGTTATTCCAGCGTCAGTTGACATAAGAAGCTGCCAGGTAGAGTTGTCATCATTTCCATATTTGGCGTGTTTGATGTAGAGCATTGTTAAGCCGGCAATGTCAAAGTTCATGGCAATATAACCAGTTCGGAGTCTTACTGATTTGGTACCGTTTTTAGCATCTGGTGCCGTTGCCCCAATTAAAGCATCATTCAGAGCCCATTTACCGGTAGCCAGTTGAATGGTGTCTAATTTATAAGCAGCTTTGCTACCGCTTTCAAAGTCTTCAACTATGGAATAAGGCTTTGGAGGAGTCGGGGGATCAATAGGAATTATTTCATGTGTTTTTTTTGAACAACCTGCAATGGTAATTCCCATCACGCAATAAAGGAGTAAAGATTTCAATTTCATAAAAAAGGGGTTATTTTGTGCCGTAAAGGTAAATGGCCAAAATTAACGGTACGTTAAGAAATTGTTCTGAATTGGTTAAAATGATATCGGCTGTTTCCTGTGATTTAATATTGGTGGAACTCATTTAAATGAACCATTTTATCGCGTTTATTATAATCCCGAAGGGATGTAATGTTTATAGAAATTGTTGTAAGAAATATTTATTCGACCTCGGCGGGGTCGCACGGCGTTTTAAGTCTATCGGTTTTAAACATTTGACCTCTTCGAGGTCGGATGTTGGTAAATTAAACTGGAGTAGCATTTCAATCATTCCGGTTGGCTGTGCTTCTTAAAATTGTCTTATACCATTTAGATTTTAAAGGGATTTGATGCCTGTAGAAATTGGCCTAGGAAATTAGATTCGTCCCGTTTTGGTAATAAGTTGTTTTAACTCTATCGAGCGCAATAAATATTTTAACAGTTAGGGCTCAATTGTGGGCACCATTCATATCCAACAGATTTTGTACTCTTTTTAATCCCGAAGAGATTAAATGTTTATAGAAATTGTTATCCGAGATTAGGTTCGACCCCGTCGGGGTCGCATTTTACAGGAGAGAATTTTATTTTTGACCGGAAAATATCCGACTTCTGACCTCCCGTTTTTGCGTGAGGGATAGTAGTGAAAAGCCCACAGCGAGGAACGAGCGAGGACTAGCAACGAAAAGCCCGACCCGCAGGGGCACGCCAAAAAATTTTTATCTATTCTAGTGAAGAAAGACTAATTCCCAATCTTATTTTTTTTTCGTTGCTTTCAAATAATAAATGTTAATTTGACAAATATAAATTGATATGAGCGACAAAAACTATGTAATCGGTGTAGATTTCGGCACAGATTCGGTCAGGGCGGTAATTTTAGATGCGTCAAATGGGGAGGAATTGAGTGCCGCCGTAGTCCAATATCCAAGATGGAAAGTAGGCCTATACTGCGATGCGTCTATCTCTCAATTTAGGCAACATCCTGCAGACTATGTGGAAGGAATGACGGAAGCCATTACCCAAAGCCTTGGCGCAGTAAATGAGGAAGTGGCAAAAAACATTAGGGCAATTTCTGTAGATACCACTGGCTCTACGCCCGTTGCGGTAAATGAAGAAGGAACTCCCTTGGCTTTGCTGCCTGAATTTAGCGAGAATCCAAATGCCATGTTTATATTGTGGAAAGACCATACTGCAGTTGCAGAGGCGGCGGAGATAAACGCACATGCCAAACTATTCGACAATAACTACCTACAATATGTGGGCGGAATTTATTCTTCTGAATGGTTTTGGGCGAAGTTTTTAAGAACGCTTCGAACAGATGAACAGGTGAAAAATGCTTGCCATTCTTGGGTAGAACATTGCGACTGGATTCCTTTTCTATTAACGGGAGGCAATTGTGCGAGTGACCTTAAAAGAGGTGTTTGCGCCGCCGGCCATAAAGCGTTATGGGCAGAGGAATTTGACGGCCTTCCGCCAAAGCACTTTTTTACTTCTCTAAGTCCATTGTTAAAAAATTACGGTACATTATTCGATAAGGTGTACACATCTTCCATGCCGGCAGGAAATCTTTCTGCAGCATGGGCAGAAACATTGGGTTTAAGCGAAAATGTTAAAGTTGGCATTGGTGCTTTCGATGCGCACATGGGCGCAGTAGGCGGACAAATAGAACCTTATTATTTAAGCAAAGTGATGGGTACTTCTACTTGCGATATGCTTGTTGCCCCTACCGAAGAGGTAAAAGACAAACTTGTTTCGGGCATTTGCGGACAGGTAAATGGTTCAATCATTCCGGGCATGATGGGTATGGAAGCGGGGCAATCTGCTTTTGGCGATGCTTATGCCTGGTTTAAAGAAATGCTGCTTTGGCCAACCAAAAATCTCTTAGGCGATTTCGACGCATCGGGGCAGGAGAAAATACTAGAAAGCTTAAACGCGCATCTCATAGCTACTTTGAGTGAAAAAGCAGCACAATTAGAAGTTAAAGAAAGCGATGAAATTGCCATTGATTGGTTGAATGGTAGGAGAACGCCAAATGCCAACCAAGCACTCACGGGGGCTTTTATGGGATTAAATTTAGGTACGGATGCAGTTAGAATGTTTCGTTCTCTGGTTGAAGCAACTTGCTTTGGGGCAAAAAAAATCATAGATCAATTTGTAAAGGAGGGCGTAGAAGTTAAAGGTCTGATTGGTTTGGGCGGAGTGGCCAAAAAATCGCCTTTCATTATGCAGATGATGGCCGATGTAACCAACATGCCAATAAAAATTCATAAATCAGAACAAACTTGCGCTGTTGGGGCTGGAATGTTTGCCGCCACAGTTGCAGGTATTTACCCAACGGTAGAAGAGGCCATGCTTGCCATGGGCCAAGGTTTCGACAAAGAATACCACCCAAATACAGATGTAGTAGGCGTTTATGCTCGCCGCTATAAAAAATATTGTGAACTGGGCGATTACATAGAAAAATCTATAAATTAAAAAGATGGGGAAATACGAACATATAAGAGAAGAAGCCTTAGATGCCAATTTGATGCTTCCAAAACTAAACCTCGTGCTTTTTACATTCGGAAATGTAAGTGCGGTGGATAGAGATTTTGGGGTTTTTGCCATCAAACCAAGCGGCGTGCCTTACGAAGATTTAGATGTAAACAGTATGGTGATTGTAGATTTTGAGGGTAAAACAGTAGAGGGAAAACTCCGGCCTTCTTCTGATACAAAAACTCACGCAGTTTTGTATAAAAACTGGACAGACATTGGCGGAATTGCACACACACATAGCACCTACGCAACCGCTTGGGCACAAGCGCAAAAAGCAATTCCAATTTACGGAACTACGCATGCCGACCATTTAACGGTAGATGTGCCCTGCGCACCACCGATGGATGATGCGCGTATCGCTGGAAATTACGAACACGAAACGGGTTTCCAGATTTTAGATTATTTTAAATCGCTCGGATTAAGTCACCGCGAGGTGGAAATGATTTTAGTTGGAAACCACGCCCCTTTTACCTGGGGAAAAGATGCAAAAAAAGCTGTTTACAATAGCGCAGTTTTAGAGACGCTTGCGCAGATGGCCTTTTTTACTGAAGGAATTAATCCTTCGGCTAAGCGCATGAAAGACACTTTAATTAAAAAACATTTCGATAGAAAACATGGCAAAGGCGCCTATTACGGGCAATAATTTTTAAATCTACATGAAAAACTTAAAAAAATTTGAAGTTTGGTTCCTTACGGGATCTCAACATTTATATGGCGCAGAAACTTTAGAAAAAGTAGCCAATCATTCTAAAGAGATAGCCGATTTTATGAACCATTCTCCTAAAATTCCAGTCTCTATCGTGTATAAACCAACCGTAAAAACACCCGAGGAAATTTATGAGGTTGTGGCAGAGGCTAATAAAAACCCAAACTGCATTGGCATCATCACTTGGATGCATACCTTTTCTCCAGCCAAAATGTGGATTAGGGGATTAAACGTCTTACAAAAACCATTATTGCATCTTCATACGCAATTCAACAGAGACATTCCTTTTGATCAGATCGACATGGATTTTATGAACCTTAACCAAAGTGCGCACGGCGACAGGGAGTTTGGGTTTATGGTTTCGAGAATGCGCTTAGAAAGAAAAGTGGTAGTTGGTTTTTGGCGCGATGAAGAAGTGTTGGAAGACATTAATGTTTGGTGTAGGGCTGCAGCTGGGTGGAACGATTGGCAAGGTGCAAAATTTGTACGTTTTGGCGACAACATGCGGTACGTGGCCGTAACAGAGGGAGATAAAGTAGAAGCAGAAATGAAACTTGGTTTCTCGGTAAATACCCATGGTGTTGGAGATTTGGTAGCATCTATTGAAACCATTGGGAAAGGCGCATTAGATGCGTTGATACAAGAATATGAACATTCATACCAACTGGCAGATGGCTTAATGGTTAAAGGTGACCAAAGAAACTCTTTGATTGAAGCTGCTAGAATAGAGCTTGGAATAAAAGCTTTTTTAGAACAAGGAAACTTTAAAGGCTTTACAGATACGTTTGAAGATTTACACGGCATTGTACAATTACCAGGCATTGCCGCACAACGATTGATGGAACAAGGATATGGTTTTGCTGGCGAGGGCGACTGGAAAACCTCTGCCTTGGTACGTGCCTGCAAGGTTATGGGAACTGGATTGCCTGGTGGAAATGCTTTTATGGAAGACTACACCTATCATTTAGACCCAAACAACCCGATGGTCTTAGGCTCGCACATGTTAGAAATAGACAGTTCTCTGGCGGCCGAAAAACCAAGATGTGAGGTGCATCCTTTGGGCATTGGCGGAAAGGCAGATCCGGTAAGACTCGTTTTTAACGTCGCGGCTGGTAATGCGTTAAATGCTTCTTTGATAGATATGGGAAACCGATTTAGGTTGTTAGTAAACGAAGTAAAAGCTGTTGATCCAAAAGAAAATATGCCCAAATTACCTGTGGCAAGGGTATTCTGGAAACCACTCCCAAATTTTAAAACAGCATGTGCCGCATGGATTTATGCGGGCGGAGCACACCATACTGTTTACAGTCAGAATTTAAGCACAGCCTATTTTAGAGATTTTGCAAAAATGGCGAAATTAGAACTGTTGACTATTGATGCCGAAACTTCTTTAACACAGTTTGAGAAAGAACTGAAATGGAACGAAGTCTATTATCGGTAGACAACAGTTTTTGATTGCTTCTTTCTGCATACATTGCTCCCTTTCTGCATGAGATGAATTTTTGTTAAGAACTAGCGTTATTCCCAAGGACTGAAAAATAAAATTAAACTATGAGGTATCAGGGCCAGACCCGAATTTTAGTTGCTGTCGATTGTATTGTATTCGGTTTTGACGGCGAAAAAATAAAACTCTTGCTAATTCAGCGAGGTTTCGCCCCACAAAAACGTGAGTGGAGTTTGATGGGAGGCTTTTTACAAGAAAACGAAACATTAAACGATGCGGCCCACCGCGTACTCCACCACCTCACGGGATTAGAAAACGTGTATTTAGAGCAAATGTCGGCATTCGACAAAGTGGAGCGGGATCCGGTAGAGAGGACGTTGTGCTTGGCTTACTTCGCACTAATCGACATCCACAAGTACGAAAAACAACTTACAGGAGAATTTCATGCAGAGTGGTTTGACGCGGGCAATTTACCCGATTTAATCTTTGATCATCTAGATATGGTAAAACAAGCTAAGGTAAAGTTGCGTTACAAAGCCGCCCTCCATCCTATCCTTTTTGAACTACTGCCACCAAAGTTTACCATTCCTTTGCTCCAAAATCTTTATGAACAGATTTATGACACTAAATTCGATAGCCGTAATTTTAGCCGTAAGCTGTTATCTTTAGGGCTTTTGGTCAAGTTGCAAGACAAGGACAAATCATCCTCAAAAAAAGGTGCGTTTTACTACCAATTGGATAAAGAAAAGTATAAGGAAGACTTTCAAGCCTTTTTAAACTTGATTCCAAATCCAGATAAGCTTTTGAAAGAAAACACTTATATAAAGGCTGAAAGCAAAATGCACAAAGCTTAGTGCTAAAACCTGTAGTACAGATATTATACCGCTTATTTGTGATATTTAAATAATGGGGTTTATATAACCCTAAAAAAATCCCTTTTCTATTTGCGTAGAAAAGGGATTTAATTTTTTAATTATGTTATTGGCTACCGCCTTTCTTCTACCAGAAAACAGTGTATAAGGCAACCAATATTCCTACAATCAACACAGAACCCACAATGAAACCTGGTCTTGGCCTGAACATGCTCGAATCTATTTCCAGGCCTTTTGGATTTTGGCTATGCCTGAATTCCAACAAGCTAATTAAAATCATACCAATTACCGAAAAGATGAACACGAAGCCCATTCTATCCAAGAATGGAATTTCGTAAACCCCGTTAACCGGTACTGCGAAACCTGTGGAATATAGGAAGGAAAGATCAGCAAATTGTGGCAGAAACTTAAGAAAGACCGACATCATGAAACCTCCTATCGTTGCAAAAAGTGCAGCAGAAGAAGTGGTGCGCTTCCAAAAGAAACCCAGTAGAAACATAGCAAAGATACCTGGCGAAACAAAACCTGTGTATTCTTGTATGAACTTAAAGCCACCTTTTTCTATCCCTAGAAATGGGGAGATTACTATCGCCAGCAACATCGCCACCACCACCACAATTTTCCCCGTAACCACAAGATTTTTTTCTGACGCGTTTTTATTGAAGACTTTCTTATAAATATCCAATGTGAAAATGGTCGAAATACTGTTCGCCTTGCCGGCGAGCGAGGCCACAACGGCTGCTGTCAACGCGGCAAAGGAAAGCCCTTTAAGTCCACTGGGCAATAAATTTAGCAACACAGGGTAAGCCCTATCTACTTCTAACTTGCCATGCACCAACATTTCTGAGCTGAATACCTCTTGCTTGTAAAGCACGAAAGCGGCAATACCTGGTAACACCACAATTATTGGCATCAACAGCTTTAAAAACGCAGCAAATAAAATTCCGCCCCTTGCTGTTTTTAAATCTGCACCCAAAGCCCTTTGTGTAATGTACTGGTTGCAGCCCCAATAGTTAAGGTTTACGATCCACATACCGCCGAGCAGCACCGTAAGGCCCGGAAGTTCTATATAATTTTTATTCGTTTTGTCAAATATCATGTGGAAGTGGTCGCCGGCCTGCTGCGTCATCAAGTGGAAGCCCGATATAACGCCCGACTGGCCAAAATGGCTAGATACCATATCCAGTGCTAGGTAGGTTGTCGCCAGTCCGCCTAAGATTAGAAAGAACACCTGTATCACATCGGTATAGCCTATTACCTTCATCCCGCCAAGGGTAATAATAATTGCAAAAATGGCCATGCCAAGCATACATACTGTAAAATTTATGCCAGAGATGCTGCTTACCGCAATGGCGCCTAGAAACAAAATAGAGGTAAGGTTTACGATGATGTAGAGCAATAGCCAAAACACCGCCATAATCATCGCAACTGTTTCGTTATACCGTTTGCTCAGAAATTGGGGCATGGTAAAAATTTTATTTTTTAGGTAAACTGGGATAAAGAATACCGCCACAATTACGAGGGTAATCGCCGCCATCCACTCGTAAGTGGCTATGGCAAGCCCCAATTGAAAGCCCGATCCGCTCATGCCGATAAACTGCTCTGCAGAAATATTGGAGGCAATGAGCGAGGCGCCGATGGCCCACCAAGTAAGTGATCCTTCTGCTAGAAAATAATCTTTGGAATCGGAATTGATACTCTTCTTTCGCCTGTAGATATAGAAACCGTAGCCGGCAACAATGATAAAATAACTTAAAAATACGATGTAATCGGCAATTGACAAGGAATCTGCTCTCATTAATTTTTTTGATTAGGTTTGGTTAGTTCTAGTTTTATTCGGTCATCATACCATTAATCTCTTTGTATCGAAATATAAACCGAGACCTATGCTTTTCTACGCCTCACTAGAAAAAAATAAATTTTGTCTCTAAAAATAAATGTAATTCTGACAATAAAAAAATTTTTCCATGTTTTAATTCAAAAATATCACAGTAAAAAATAGTGTGATTGCAAATTTAGCTGCAGCAAGAGGACTCACAAGTAGGTCTGCACATTGTATTTGCAATGGCGTGAGAAATTTCTCTAATTGATAAATCAGTTACCAGAAATCAATTATTTGTTGCTCAAAGCACAATCATTTTACAAATACCAAAACGTAGAACGATGCTCGTAAGTCTAAAATCTCATCTAATGTTCCTTTCTGGTCTACTCCGCCACCTTTATCCTTATGCCTTCGCTGTGGCTGCTAAACTCCGGCGCGTACATACATTGAATGCTTATGATGCCGTTACTAAAATTGCCTGAATGCGTTACAAATAATGGATATTCGAACACGTAGGTTCCCTTTGGCAACCGCGAAAAGAAGAAATTGGTACTCGCATCTTTTGTGCTTTCATAATAGCCAAGTCCATCTTGATATTTATAACTGCTAATCACATTAATCGGTTCTGTAGCAGAAGCACGCATATCTTTCATGTGTACATATTCCATGTCTCTATCAGAACGCAACTCTATACGCACTTTAAGTTTATCGCCAATGTGCAAACTAGCGCCATCTTTAATTTCTGTAATTACAGGGCCTTTATCAGAATTAGTCTCGACAAAAAGCTTTTTAACCAATTTCAATGGTGTTTCGGCGGAAGTAATTTTATCAAGATCTTCAAAATATTGCCAGTACACAGCACCCCAAGATGTAGAGTTTGAAGTAGCGCCGGTGCTCGTAATATTCACTTTAATGTTTCCCATTTCTGGATTTACCGCACTACCTTCTATTCTTTTCTTAAAATATCCGGTGCCTGCTTCTGCACTTTCGGAAGAAGAAATTACAGTATTTTCGCCAAGTGTGATGTTTACGTTTTTTTCTTCGGCCAGCCAATTGCTGCCATTAAGCAATAAGGCGTAGCATGCTTCTGCTGTGGCTTTTGTAGTGCGCCAGTTTTGTGTTTGTTTTTGCTTTAGCAACCAAGTCTTTAAATCATTTACGGTAGCTTCGTTTTTATCAATAGCTGTAAATGCTTCTATAATCATCGCCTGACTTTCTATTGGCGCCTGATACCAATACCAGCCACCTCGCGCAAGATCTTTCCAATACATACCCATTTCTTCACTATTGATGGCTGTTTCTTTTAGCGAAGCGATAATTGCCTTTGGCGTTTTATCCTTACCAATACGATGCAATGCTAGGGCAATCATTGCTTGCGTATATTTATTGTTTTTAAGCCAATATTTTTCAGCTTGCCCCTCATAATATTTATAAGCAGTACTGGCTTTTGTAGAAATGCCCATCTCTGGAAAAAAGCTGCGCATATACAAAAATTGTACGGCGGTGTTACTCAAATTATTCTCAGCCAAATTCCTTTTGTACTTAATCAAATCTTGATAATCGTCATTTAATCGTGCATCTAAATACGGCAGTGCTTTATTAACCATTGTCTTTAGATCATAATAATCATCGTCAGATAGCGCTTTTAATTTACGCAAATGGCCGATACCGGTAATAATATATTGAGTAATGTAACGATCATCTGGCCCGCCTTTAAACCAGCTAAAGCCACCATTAGGCGATTGCATTTCGCGCAGCTTATTAAAGGTTGCACTTTTTTCCTTTGCAAGGCGCGTCATGTTAAACAAAATTCCAATATTTTTTTTCTGCTCAGCTTCGCTTTTTGCTTGCAATACCCAAGGCGTTTCTTGCAACAACGCAGATTTTAATTCTTCGTTTTTTTGCAGGTTGCTAGCCTCTCCCCCCGCCCTCTCCTGGGGAGAGGGAGCTCCTAACGCGGCCCATTTATCGAACACAGCTTTTAATTTTGGTGTGCTGCTTGCCACATAACTTGCCAATGTATTTGCGTAGTAACGGTTAAAACTCTGCTCTGCACATTCATAAGGATAGTCCATTAAGTATGGCAAGGCTTGTACCGCATACCAAGCCGGATTTGAAGTGTATTCTACCGTAAGCGCTTCATTGGTAAGTGTAATAGAGTTTTTTCCTGAGTTTACTAATTTATCGAAAGTAAAACTCTTGCTATTTGTGTTACGTACATTTAGCGGCAATGACTCTGTTACCAGCATTCTGTTTGTAAGCACAGGTATTGCTGCCTGCTCGCCATCGCTAAAGGTATTGCCTGTGCTATCTTTTGTAACCGACTGCGCGGTAATGCGATAAGACAGCGCGCTGTTGAAATTTAACGGAATGGCAATCGGGAATTTTACTGCTACACTCTGCCCTGCCGCTACCGTAAACTTCTGGTTTTGAGAAACATTCTCAAACAGGCCATCAACGGGTTTATCTGTAACGGCATCGAACAATTGCAATGCAGAGGTGCCCTTAATTTCCTTATCGGTTAAGTTTACAATTTTAGCTGAAAACTCTAGTGCGTCTCCCTCTCTTAAAAACCGTGGCGCATTTGGCTGAATCATCAAAGGTTTTTGAGTGATCAACGTTTTTTCTCCATAAACCGATTGCAGATCTTGCGTATGTGCCATCGTCATCATTTTCCACTTGGTCAATGCTTCTGGCATGGTAAAAGAAAAGCTGATGTTTCCCTCCTCATCAGTCTTTAAATCTGGAAAGAAGAAAGCGGTTTCGTTAAAGTTTTTTCTAATTTTTATGTCTGCGCTGGGGTAAAGTTTTACTAAAGTATATTTGCCCGTTTTAGTAGTAATTATAATTACTCCATTTGCACCCTGACTTCCATAAACCGCAGTAGCCTCTGAATCTTTTAATACTTCTATGCTTGCAATGTCGGCGGGGTTAACTTCGGCAATGTCTTTAAGTTTAGTAATTACACCATCAATTATATAAAGCGGACTTTGACCTGATTGGGTACTTTCGCCGCGGATTTTCATTTGGCTAACCGCACCTGTTAAATCTAGCTTACGCTGAGTGCCATAACCAACTACAACGACCTCGTTTAGATTTTTTTCTTCAGATATATTTAATCCTGCCACTTTCCCTTGCAATAATTGCTCTGCACTAGAAACAGGTATATCCTCAATAGAACCTCTATAACCAGGTGCTCCAGAAATTTTGTCTGACGATGATGCTCTTAAATATTCTCTTGCTGGACTTTCATTAAGCGCGCTATTAATTATTGATGGATATACAAAATAAGATGGTCTTAAATAAGTTCGATCCCAATTATTTACGTTTCTAGATTGCGATTGCGTAAACGTTCTGCTATTCCATTGGGCGTAATAACTTAACGACTTCCAAACGTTTTGTAAACTCTGCCAACTGTGTGGCTCTAGTTGATCTAGAGAAGCATCGTACATACTAATCAATGCTTCTGCAGCTACTGCATCTTTTTTCTCGCCACTAATTTTTACACTCCATTTCTCTTTACTTCCGGGCAAAATATTATCTCTAAAGGTGGTGTAATCGATACTTAAAACTTTATTGCTCCACGGAATATCAGATACCTGCGCAAAATTGTACATCCGGTTGTGCTGCACAAAAGCTTGGGAGCGAAATATGCCGCCGCGATCGGTTTCTGAAACCTGCAAGCTACTTTTATAAGGAGTATTCTCTGAAACTTTAACAAAATTAAATGTCGTTTCGCCTTGGGTCTTCTTTGTTTCTTCTATAACCCAAATATTTTTAAATGCTGTTTGATACTCGTACTGGATCTTCTCGCCAGGCTGATAAACTTCTTTATCTCTTTTCGCGATAAATGGTACGGTAACAACCGTTTTTTTACCTGTAAGTTGTATGTATTTAATGTCTTTTACTTCCTCGCCATATTTATCTTTTGCAGTTGCGGTAAATCTGTACCAGCCTTCGGACAAATCTAAATTTTTAAAATCCCAACTTCCATCTTTTTGGCTGTCCGCTGTTATTGCAGGGTAGGATTTCTCTATCGCCCAAGTCTGCACCTTAGATTCATCCTTGTATTCATCATAAGGAAAATAGGTATGAAATTCTTCAGCGCTCATTGCAAACTGATCTGGCTGTTGCCAATAACGGCTACGATAAATTTCTGTGTTCCCAAGCAATTTTTCTACCTGCAAATTCACAGTGGCTTTTTCAAACACGCCATTGGTATTGGAAGAATTAACTTTTAAATCTTTCAAGCTGTCTGCCTCTAGCTTTTCGGGGTCTTTGATGCTTAACGATAACGCTTGATATTTTACTGCTACATCGGTGTTTCCACTATGTGTTTCTCCATTAATATCTGTAACATCAGCACTTATTTCGTACGTAAAAGTAGGTTGTGCTTTCTTTTCTACGGTTTCATCTGGGATAGCTTTAAAAGTGAGCTTAAATTCTCCCTTGGCATCGGTTTCTATCGTGCCGTTGGTAATTTCCATTTGAGTATTCTGCCCGAAAGGTCTCCGCCATCCCCACCAAATTGGGTATTGCACTTTGCGCACCACGCGATATTTTACCGCAGCGCCATCTACATTATTACCTGCAAAGGCCTTTGCGTTTCCAACTACAGTAATGCTGTCATTTACACGGTATGTTCCCTCTGGTTGTTTTATTTCTACAGAAAATTTTGGGCGCTTATACTCTTCTACAGAAAAATATACCTGGCTATTTGTAACACTGTCTTGCACACAGAACTGCCCATTTAGCTGCCCTTGGGGCAATACAAAACTGCCATTGTATGAGCCAAAAGCATTGGTGGTAAGTTCTATAGAACCCTGCTTCTGTCCGTTGGCGTCGTACAAAATAACTGTTGTAGATTTATCTTTCACTACACTATCTCTTTTGCCACCATTTTCTGCACCAACCATAATACCTTTAAAAAAGACAGTCTGCCCAGGGCGATAAATACTTCGATCGGTAAATAAGAAAGCCTTATATTTTTGCGACCCATTTATGTTGTTACCATAATATAAGAAGTACTCGCTATTTGCAAAAAGCTCATCGTTTTGATAATTGAATTGCATCATACAACTGGCGTTATGAAGACTCTTACTTTGCGATAATTGGACGAAACCATTTCTATTTGTCGTATATTTTTCCCGTTTAATAGATGAATATTTCCTTGTTTGATAATTGTAACTGCGCTGCCAAAGCTGCACCTCTGTTCCTTCTAGGGGTTTGCCGGTATTTCTATCAACCACAAATAGTTCATTGGTATTATTATGGAGAATTTCGCTGATGTTCGATACAGAAGTAAGTTGATACGAGATTAAATTAGCATCTTTTTTAAAAGAGGGATTGATAGAGGCAAGAATATAATATTGGCCAGAGGGCAAACCATCTACTTTTATCTCGGTGCTGTGCAGCATAAAATCTTTGGTAGAGGGTAAAGGTTGTTCCCATTGTTTTAATGGTGTAAAAGTTCGCGTTGTATCCCAATTGTTGGGATTATCTCTCAGAAAATTTGGCGTAACTTTTACTACACGCAGGTAAATTTTATCAATATTTTTATAGGTTACCAAAAGGCGAAAAGGATTATTTATGGTATTTACGGCTTCTGCACTTAAAGATAATTGAGGACTTATGATGTCGTTAATTAGGTTTTGCGCCTTTAACGCTGCTTGTGTTTTAGGATAGTTTTTAATAAGCTCTTCTGCAAGTGATTTAGCTTTTACGTTATTTAATTTTAAAGAATCATTCTGATCAGTTGCAAGCGCATTAAAATTACTAGCTATTAAATAAGCAGCTTCTGCACCTTGTTCTGTGCCAATAAATTCTTCTTCCAATTTTTTAAGCGCAGCCAAATACAATTCGTTTTTGTGGGTAAAAACTCCATGTTGATTTACGAAGGCAAGGCGTTTTAAGTCTGCATCTGCCAACGCGGCCTTGTTTCCATCGGCAAGGTGAAAGCTAAATACATGTTGAAAGATGTGAAGCGCCTGCAAATAAAATGAAGCGCTGTCTTTTGCGGTAATGGTGAGTTTTGCAAATTCGCCGACGGGTGCAAAATACTGTTCATCGTTAATAAGAAACTGATCAGCAGGCTTGGTGACATCATTTTCTGAGTTCACAAAAAAATCTATCGCACGGTGAGCCAGCAAATCGTAAATGGTAGGCCGTAAACCTTCTGTATTGCTACCTTTGTTTATAATTGCTTTATAGTTTTGTATGGAGGTGTTTTGAAGAATCTTTTCGCTTTGTAGCGAGGCGAGGTATTTTGCCGAAATGGTTTCTAGTAATTTTGGCAAACTCCAAGTGGCAATATCTTTGCTATTTTCTTCTTGCAACGCTGTACGATTATAAAATTTGTATCGGTTTCGAGCCTTATAGTCGTTAAGCATTTCGGCTTGTAAGCTCTGAAGAATATTTTTAGCAGGTGTTTTAGTCTCCGATATTAGGGTGTCTAGGTAAAAATAATTGTTAATCCGGCTTCCCTCCTCTACCGCATTGCGATAACTCATGATATAGATGGCCGCCTTTAGCTGTTGTGGGTCATTTTTGGTTTTTACCGCATTAGCAAATAGTCGCAAAGCTATTTTTCGTGCAGAACTGACTAAGCCTTTTTTCTCTAGCGAGTCGATTTTTTTATACGAGCTGCTATAATCAATATTAGTTTGAGCCAGCGCAGCACATAAATTTAAAAGCATAAAAATGCTGAGGGCGAAAATTATTTTTTGTAACATAGTGTTGCTCTATCTGAGGGATTGTAAAATAAGGTTTTTCTGCATAATAATAAAACAGAATGCTTTAAATTAGAGATGCATACTGCGCTTTGTTTCCATAAAGCTGGAATGGTAGCCTAGAAATTTTGCGAACGAAGTGTAACGATGACAGTAATAAAATTTCTAAAACGTGCTTCTTTGCTAGCGCTAACGATGGAAATGGCATCCTATTTGGCTTTTTCTTCCAAAAAGATACAATGGACAGTCCCGAACCTTCGGGATAAAAGCGCCCAAATTATCAGAAAAAAAATAGTTTGTGAAATAAATTGAGAAACTTTGAAAGGTTTCTGGGCTTTCTACGACCAATGTTGCAAACAATAAAAATATTTATATGAAACCAAGAGAAAAAGTGCCTCAATTATCATTAAAGACGATAAATGGAGAAGTATTTAAATTAAGCGATCACCAGCCAAAAAACTTTACAATGCTTATTTTTTATAGAGGATTACATTGCCCGGTTTGCAAAACCTATTTGGAAGAATTAAATGGATTGGTGGAAAAGTTTACGGAAAAAGGAGTTGATGTCATCGCGGTAAGCATGAACAACCAAGAATTGGCCGAAAAGACGGCGGAAGAATGGAATATTGAACACGTTAAAGTTGCTTATGGTCTTTCAGAAAGCGATGCAAACGCTTGGGGCTTATTTTTATCCACCGGCATGGGCGAAAGCGAACCACCTGTATTTGCAGAACCAGGTCTGTTTTTGGTTAAACCAGATGGAGAGCTTTATTATTCCTCTATACAATCGATGCCTTTCGGCAGACCAAAATTACGCGAAATGCTCGGTGCCGTAGATTTTGTACTGGAACATAAGTATCCCGCTCGCGGAGAAAAATAAACCTCGCAGAGTAGACTTCTAAATTGGAAAGCCTTAAATTTAAAGCCATGTGGGTTTTTAAATTTAAGGCTTTTATTGATTAGTTAAGTTAACAGCCTGCGCCACAAATTGGTCTAATAGCACATGAAGCGTTTTTTGATGTTTGAGCGGCAATCGTGTTTTCCGTTCTAACTTTTCGATAATCTACCTATTATCCTCTTTGCTAACGTTTATTTTTTATCATCCAATCTTGTCGATTTAGATAGTTTTTTAGTCGCTATTTCAAAATATGCAGTAGTCAAAGCATCTTTGAACAATTCTGGGTTTACTTTTTCCATTTCAATTAATGTGCAACCCCGTTTGCCCCATTTATTATCTACCGGATAAATAATCGTCTTATCAGCGGCAGAAAAAACGTCTTGGTCTATTTCTGAAAGCTTAATGCAAGCAATATTCTTTGTCTCGTCAAAAGTGACAAATATTTTTTTTCTAATTCTAAATGAGGTCTTTTCAAAATGTGGTTTCTCAATTGCTTCGGGAAAAGAAAGCGCCAATTTTCTAAGTGTGTCTAGTGAAACCATCTCCTTTTTTATTTTTTTACTGGTGTAAGATGAGTTAAAATGCAAAGCCACTTAGTGTTCTCCTTTTTGTAAACGTCTGTAATCCATTTGTCTGCTTCTGGTGGTTTTCCATGCCAGCTGCCTGTATTTTGTCCGCGTCCCGTTACCAATGCAATTTCGCCATAAATTTTAACCCGCAAAATTTCCTTCGTCATTGTATCATGAGAAAGCAACCCATGCTTAAGCACTTGAAAAAAACTTTCTTGGAGTATTATCCAGCCTTGGCTGTTTACCAAAACCCAGTCTTTGGTTATGCACTTTTTAATTTCAGTTACTTGGTTAGAAAATTACGGCCTTGTTAAAATTGTTTTCTATCTCTTTAAAAAACTTCCTCAATTCTTGATCGGTCATGTTTTACATATTTCAGTAATGACCTAATAGTGTGCTAAACCCCAACCGTCTTTCGCAGCTAAAAAAATTTTCGAATTCGCAGCATAAAATTTAATTCCGTGCTAAAGTTCTGTTGAGCACTAAACTCGCCATATTGCCAAAGTGATTTTAGCTGCCATCTTTTTATATTTGTCCGTTATATTTTGGGTCAAAATCCACAATCCATTCAATACCGAATTTGTCTCTAAACATCCCAAAATAAGACCCCCACGGACTGTCGGAAATCGGCACTTCGATATTGCCATTTGCAGCGAGTCCATTAAATAACTTGTCTGCTTCATCACGACTTTGCGCGCTAACGGATATTTTAGACCTGTTTTCATTTTCACTTACTATGCCCATACTTGCAGGAACGTCATTGCCCATTAAAACGTTTTTGCCAATAGGCAACGCAATGTGCATAATCTTGTTAGCCTCGTTAGCTGGCACAGGATGTTCTGCGCTTGACATCTCTTTAAAACGTTTAAGCATTGCGAACTCACCGCCAAATACAGACTTGTAAAAATTAAATGCTTCTTCGGCATTTCCGTTGAAGTTGATGTAAGGATTAATAAGTGCCATAGTAATATTTAAGGTTTTATTTATTCATTAGGTTGTTTCATGGAAATTTCGAACTGTTGGTTTATTGATGTTTTTGATAAACTTGTTTCAATATCGCTTAGGGTCTAATTTAAAATCGATTTTCGGCTGTTTAAACTTAATTAAATCCCTTTAAATTAACGATTTTAGGGCTTGGTTAAATTCTTTAAAAACAATGATAGCAATCCATTTTAAAATTTCCGATAAAAATGGTCTGTGATGCTTCTGTATCAATCCTTCCATTCATGTTCTGATTCCAAAGCTATTTCTAAAAAGCTAATTTAAACTTGTCCTATGGCAAGAAAAGTTTTTTAATTTAAGTGCTTCGTAATCTTAAAAAGTAGAGGCGGCAAATTTTGACAGGAAAAAAATTAACAGACCTAAGAAATGTTGTTAAACAGGTTGAAATACATGGTTCCTAGGGCATTTTTTTTTGCGTGACTAATATCAGTGGAAACCTGTAGCGAGGAACGAGCGGGAAGGTGTAGCGCAGCGCCTGACCCTTGCCCAACTTGGAACACACAAAAATAATGGAAATATTTTACAGCACCTTTCAATATTAAGTCTTAACAAACGACTAAAATTTTAACTTTTGCCACGCTACATACTTCTTAATTATTTTTCTATTAATGCTTAGCTTTTCTACCTTTTCCATGCCAATTTGCGTAAGCGTATCGCCGCGCAAAACGATTTTAAAATAAAAATCCTTGTTCTCCCATTCACGGAATTTGCAATAGACCAGGTGTTCTGTGTTATTATCGCCGATAAGAGTATAGGTTCCGCCACCTGCAACAAAGATAGAGTCGGCTTTCTTTCCTTGATGCAGGTCGTGCGTAAAAAAGGCAAAATGCGTTTTGTTGATGATTTTGATGGTTTCTTGGCTGTTGGAGTAAGTAGATGTGGTATCGTATCCCACAATTGCGACAGCCGAAACTAGTTTCTACGTGCCAATAATTTTTGGCGAAGTTGTATTTGTTACACTATCTTTTTTTCCTTTTTTGAGAACAGACATAGAGAAAATCGAAATGAGCGAAAACAAGTAAGTGATTCTCATGTGATGGGTTTGTGTCGAAAAACGCCGTTCATATTTACGCTTATTTTTTTCAAAATAATCTATTGGAAACTTTAATTCATTTATCAACATTTGCCATGTAAACGCTCTAATTTTAATCAGCTGTTTGTTTATAGCGGTAGCAAATTACCTTATTTTCTTACAACATTTCCTTTTTCAAATAAGATTTTTTTATCTCCTTTATAAATCGTTAGGTAAGCTGAGGATGAGTTCTTCTCTCCCATCTCTAAAATTGCACATTCGTATTTGTATATCCCGTTAACGAATTCAAAACTATGGTTACCGCCACTTCCATCAGGAATATATTTGCCATGTAAAACAATTAAATCTGGCTTACTGCTCATTTTATTTCCCAATTTCCAAGACGCGTACCTGTAATTGCCATTTGCCATATCGTCGATTCTTATCAGATAAGTTTTAGTCTTTATTATTTGCACCGGTTTTTCCAATTGTTGTACCGATTTATAAAGCTTCTGTTTCTCTTGATTGATAAGAGCGTTCATTTTTGCAGCTTCCAATTTCGATTGATAATTTACGGATAAAAGCTTCCCATCATCGCTAAGCCAAACATCTCCTTGATACAGCATAATCCCCCGCCAGCCAACCGAAGCCCAATCTTTTGCCGGATTTGAATTGACAATCATTTTAGTCAACTTACCATCAAAAACCTCATCGTACCTTTCTAAAAACTCCGATTTATTCATTATTGCCGGCAGTGGGTATTTCCTTTGAAAAGGATAAGATGTATTGGCCGCTATAGTTTCTTTTTTTTGATTTTTTACGTTGTTGATAAAATTATCAACGCCAGTTTGCTGTTTTTTAGTTAGGTCTTGCCCGAAAACTGTACACACATTTAGCGCCAAAAACGCTAGAAAAAATAATCGTTTCATTTTTACTTTAAGGTTGATTTTTTTTATCGCAGTCGTGCTTTCTCGCGGTCATATCATACCGCGTAACCAGTATGATGGCAGACCCTAAAACGAGTTCAGGGTGAAGGTTATCTAACGTGTTTCCTCTTATTTTACCCGCTTCCAAAGCTCTAAACCATAGTTGTTATTAATTCCCCTAATGGTCATAAAATCGTCGTTTACCTTTATTTCAAAAGTGTTTTTTTCGCCGAGGTATTTTTGGTATCCGCCGCCAGTGTATTGAAGCATTTCTGTATAAACACCATTCTCAACCGAATAGCTTCCCATAAATGCTGCGCGCATAGCTTTTTGTTGGTCTGTAAAATCTACAACAACAAAGGTGCCCGGAGCTATGATTTTGCGCCTCTTCATCCCAGCCCCAAAGTAATTTGTTACCTCGGTGCTATCCCTCAAATTAGAAAGTTGCCAAGTCCCGATAATCTGCTTTGAAAGCGCTGCATTATTGCGAGCAGCCTGACGAAGCTTGTTGGAACATGAGTAAAAACATGTAAAAATTAAAATTGACGAAAGTGATAGTAAAAGCGTTTTAGATTTTTTCATTTGAATCAGTTTTTTGGTTTGAAGATTTATATAGAGAAAAATGCTAAGCAGTTAGCGCATTTTAAAGGTGTAAATTTCTAAAAAAAGAGCTGTTTTCCGGAAAGACCAACTCATATCTGACCTCTAAAATAAGGTTAAAAATTTAACATCGCTCATTTCTGTAATTTTTTCCTACAGCAAATTACTAAACCTACGCTTACATTAAGCATTTATAATAACTACCTCATACGCCAACGACAAAACGCGACAATCTATATGCTCAATTTGCCGCAAACCATCTATTTTGACGCAGCCGTTATGGGATTTTTGGAGAAGTAGCTATTTCCTTCTCTATCCAAGTTTCATAACCACGCTTAGAAAAAAACTATTCCTTTTCTGGCGGACTGATCATAATGTGAGCATCGTAAGTTCCAGGGTACATTAACCAAGGCATGCCCGGTTGCGAAGGTTTTGCAGGAAGACCGCTTGATGCAAGCGTGGCATAAGGAACATAAACTACGTAACGAAAGTTTCCATCCTTTAATTCGCCTGTGCTAGGATTATAATTTTCTTCTTTTCCAGAATACACGGTCAAGGTGGTAGGACTATCGGCTATCTTTAATTTCCCCTCTTTAACTTCTCGATCTCTTATTTCTTTCTTTTGTAAAGCCGTTTTTCCTTCTTCAGCTAATTGCCTACCGCGCGCCATAAAAGGCTCTAATTTTACAGAATAAGAGGCTACTTTTATCCCTTTTATTTTTGGATCATCGGCAAGGCAAACAAGCGCGCCAGTTCCCTTTTTTAGCGTAATAAACTTACCCGCCGGGCTGTAGCCTATTACCGTAGCGTCTGCTCTTAATTCTGGCGGCGCCGCCAATAAGGCAGTTTTAATTTGTATAGCTGCAGGCAAAACAGTTTGCGCAGAAACCTGTACCGAAACAAACAACGAACATATTATAATAAATGCTTTCATAATTATTGATGTTAATGTTTTACTAATTTAGGTAAAAAAATGTCAAGCTGAAAGCCAAAAGCTCAAAGCTGAAAACCCTTACAACCTATACCTGTTTCTTCTAAAATCCCCGCTATCAATTTTGTAAAGTTTGTTGGAAGAATCGAAATAGAAAAACTTAGTACTGCTAGGTTGGTTTGCATTCGCATAATAGTCATTCACTTTATAAACAGTGTAATCTTTCTCCATGCTCTCAAGAATAGAATATTCTCCCGATAACTTCTTAAATTCTGTCAACGGCATCCCTATATAAGTTTTCTCCGAGATAGATGAAACTGTTGGCGGAAACATTGCCTTACAGCTCATAACTATTGGTATTGCTACCAATAGCAATAATTTTTTAATTGCTTTCATTTGTGTGTGTTTTAACTTGTTTAATAACCTGACACTAAAATAGGAAACATCAATGAAATTCAACAAATTATTATTAAAGAATAACATAACGCCTTTCGCAAATTCTGCGTTGAATTACTACTGCACGATAAAATAGCTTAAAACTGCACAAACTGCCAACAGAAACAATTCCTCCACAACTAAACAAGTCTGCGCTGAATTACGCAGTTTTTAAAAAAGCATTAATTTTTCTGCGAAAGTGTTGCTTGCTTGCAAGAAAATGCTGTGGTAAAAAATATAGATAAAATGGCGCCATCAATTTGTTGGAGATAACTATGTATGGCATTATTGAAAATCGGCTACAGTTACTTTATCGTTAACTATTAAGCTAGCGATTTTACCGACCTGAGCTTTTTCGTCATCCCCAAATTTTATTACCGTGTAGAAGGTGAGTCCTCCAAATTTTTTGAAGTCTGAAAAAAAGGTTGAACTAAAACTGTTTTTATCAGCGTTTGAAGTTTTATCTTCTCTGAGCATAAAAAAAGAACTTTTGCTGTAATATAAATTCCTGATTTCTCCAGTTACTAAAGATGCCTTAATCTTATAACAATCGTCATCATTCACTTTTTCCGCTCCAATCAACTCAATAGTCCATAGAGAAGGGTCAATAAAATCCAAGTTGTTGAAAATATTCTTTCTGTACTTTTTACTTTTAAATTCTTTAGGGTCAGCTTTAGTTTTTTTGCCATCCACCATTTCGTAGCCGGTTTTTCCGTCGTACCAGTTTTGGAATACAATTCTGTCTTTGTAAATAATTTGGAAAGCCCCTTTATTGGGCAGCATTTCTTTTGTAATCCAATGCACCTGTCTACCTTCCATTTCTGTGCTCATGTCAGTGTACAAAGTTTTAATGCTTAATAAATAGTCTTTTCCGCCTTGCGCAGTTATCGCATGCTCTAGCACATCGTTTGCAGTTTTTACTGGCTTTAAATCTTGTCCAAACACACAGTTGCACATGCAGCTAAAAAGAAAAGAAAGTGCAGTGGTTTTAATTAGATTCATATTGGGGTTTTTGGGTTGAGAGGTGTGATTTTATGTGGTAACGCTTCTCCGCTTGGCGATGTGGCGGATTAGAAAGCGAAAACTTTCAATAATCACTAAATTTTATAAGGCGTACTAATCTTCGATTTAGCACTAATTCCGCCATATTACCAAACCGATATTGTACGATTGTGCTTTTAACGGCAATAGAGTTTTATCCAAATTTTGCTTTAAAAAAATCTTTAAAAGCCTTAACTTCCGCTTCTTGCATAATTGGAATTTCCATTGCTCCAAGTGATTTGCCTATTTTATAATTTTGTGCTGGTGTGTCAAACATAAAAATTTCACCATCTTTTAGCTCAACCGAATAGGCAGTACCAAATAAAATTGTTTTTGCTTCTTTTAATGTTTCTTCTGTGATGAAAACTGGCCATCCGCAACTTGCTAGTTTAGGGTCAATAGGGAGTATAATTAATTCGCCTGTAATTTTATTAAATGCAATGGTGTAATTATGGTATTCTGTTTTTTTAGTAATTAGCGTATCTTTTGTTTCTGCTAATTTACCATAAACAATTTCAAATCCTTGTAGATTGTCCTTTTTTAGAGCTTGTTTCATAAAAGCCCACATTTTGTCTTTTGTTTCTTTTACATCTTCTTCTGATGGAACGAAGAAGCTTTTTATTTTACCGAATATTCCCATTGTTTTATTATTTAAATTTTATTATTTTGCTTTATCGATTCGAACTTCAATAAGATCCTTTGATGATTCTTCTAATTCAAATGACACAATTACTTTATCATTCCATTTTAGCGCATTGCCCTCATTATCATAAAATATTGTTTTCTTTTCATCCTCTCCTGCATCTTTAGGAACAAATACACTATTATGTCCATTTTCTGACCAAGACATCTCTACTGTAGCAATCTTAGTGTCAATTTCTCCTGGCGTTAGCATTATATTAACATTTTGTGGCCTGTTGGTATATACTCTCATAAACGCGTGATAATTTAGATAACCAATAACAGAACCTCGTTTTCCATTATTGTCATTAATGAATGCATTTACAGATTCCTCAGTAGAAGGTATTGGTGAACCTTTCTCACGATGCGTAGCAGTGCCTTCAAAAAATGAACACGAACTAACGGTAAGTAGGGTTACCGCTAATGTTGCGGTAATAATTGAAATTTTAATTTTCATATTTATTTAATAATTTATAATGATAGTTTCTGTTACGATGTTTTAGTTTTGGCATATCACACAACGTTTTGAAAATTTGCGCATAAATGGCATTGCTTGCAGAACCGATGTCGTACCGCACAAAACTAAATAATTAACGAAAAAACTGAGTTTAACC
>NZ_JBEPPD010000013.1:0-126030 GCF_040547165.1 Pedobacter sp. UYP30
TATGTAAAGTGATATAACCAAAAATTATGCAGTAACGCCCAACTAAAGCCGCATTATTGTTTATCACTTTACATAACTAATTGCTTTGCATAATGACTTAGAATTATTCCGCTAGCACAACATTTTAAAGCGGTGCTAAAAATTAGCTTTGGATCAGCTAATGTACCTGCCATTCCGCCAGAAGAAACTTCATAAATCCCTATCACTCTATTCGCTCTGTTTAGCAATACAATTTTAAACTGTTCTTGAAGTTCCAGTCTATCTAAATCCCAATTGTTATATAGGATATTGAAAACGTCTTTTGATGAAGACACTTTTGGTCTTTCAGACGCTTTAAACTTTGGTTTGTAACTTACGTTGATTTCTGATACTTGAAATAATGAAACTTGATCAATGCGCTTTTCCATAATTTTTGAATTTTAATAGTTAAAAATTAATTATGGTGAGCCATAAGCCTATATGCAACACTAAAGGCAAGGTGGAGATTTTAAAAATGTGGAGGCTCCCCTTTCTTGGGATACCCATTTTTTAAATACTACCTTGATGCAAATGAACATGTGTGGGGCATAGAGGCTAAATTGTACGATAATTGATGCTTACACAACTCGCTTTACATTTTCAAAAGAAGTCCTCCACTCTAATCAGCCCCGCATTTTTCGTTTTTATGAACTCATAAGCAATAGCGAAAAATGCGGGGCTCGCGGCGATTTTTTTAAAAAAAAGGGCTCTCGCCCTTCTCTCAATTATTCAGATATAAACCATGCTCATTTTTAGCAAAGCTTTGGCAAAGTTTAAATGCCTGCTGGGTTTTATTTAAACCTGTACCAAACTGTATCGATTTAAATTTACTTTCTTCATTCTTAAATTCCTTTACATTTTGGTAATAGCCAGTTATGGCATTATAAGCGCCAAATAATGTTCCTTTAGTGGTTGGCGTTTGTTGGGTCTGACTAGAAAAAGCGTATTCACACACATTAGAACAAACATTATTAAAATAAGTAGAGTATTCATTTTCATTACCATCTAACACATTTTGCAAAACTTCTTTAGATGGCGCCATTGCTTTTTGGATTAGCTTTAATACTTCTTTATCTGTTATCCTAACTTTTGCCCAATGGTTAAAAATTTGACTTAGTTCATCAGAAAGGCTGTTTGTTATACCCATAACTTTATGCGCTTGGCGCAATTTATCTTGTGCACTCTGCGTATGCCTAATTTTAATGCAATTGGTCATATTTGTTAAAGCTGCGTTTAAGGTATTGTTGCACACAATCCTAACTGGGGTAAATGCGGCTGTAATACTTCCCGAACCGTCATGCGAGGTGGTAAGAAATAAATATTTCTCAATTAAATCATCATAGCCTACGCGGATATAATCGGGCAATTTCGCGGTAATAAAAATTCGTTCGCCTTTTCCTAAAGCCCCCGCGGTTTCATAAAGAATACCATCTTTACCACCTACAATTGAATCGAAAAAAGTAAAAGCATCTGTATTCTGCACCACCTCATAATCTGGGCCTAATTTATCGCCCAATATTTCAAGGCTATCCGTTCTATAGGTAAAATAAGAAGCGTTTGAAATATCAATTTTTCCATCTGGGAAATGATGTCTGTTAGGCAGTTTTAATACCTTGTAGTCTAATCCTGCAAATTTAATTGCTTCCGCACTGGTCGGATAATCAGCTACCACTTGTCCTAAGTTGTGCCAGGCTTTTTCTTTGGTAGAAAAAAAACTGTGTTTTCCTGTTTGCTCGTTGAAATTTATGTTGTGTGCCATCGTCTTAAAATTTATACTGTTTTAAAAATTCGTCTAACTCCATTTGAAATCTTTGCGGATCGTTCTCTGCAAGTTGTTCTGCGTAACCTTCCCAAAAAATTTGGTTTGTTACTTCTATAAATACTTCAATCATTGCTATCTGCCTTTAATATGAGTGAAAAAATGCCCCGACAGAACGCCGGGGCGAAGCCTTTTAGGGGCGAGGAAAAACAATATTTGCCTCTATCTCACCTAATTTTGCAAGACAAGCTGAATGAATAAATTCAGCGACTAATCTTATTAAACCTGCGGTTCGGGTTACAAATTTTCTACCCTTATCATCGCTAATAATCAACTGGCAACCTTGAAAATGATTTGTTTCCAATTCGTCACCCTCTTCAATTAGGGCGATTTCAAAATCTTCTAATTGATTTATTCTGCTTAATAAATTAACTCTTTGAATACTCCTGCGGTGTAAATCATCAACTACTTTTAAAGTCGCTTCAAGATTTAATACTGGCTTAAATTCTTTTGACTTTTCGGTTTCCTTAACTTCGTTGACTACCTCCACTTTTTTACCCTCTGCCGCTTTCACAGCATCGTTTTTACTTTTGGCTTCGATTGCTCCGTTTGGACTTTTTCCATTTAATGAAGGATTTAAAATCACTTCATCTTTTCTTTCTGTGGTGCTTTGCACACTTCCGTTACTTTTTTCTGCTACTTTCATTTTTTTAAAGTTTTAATTGTTAAAAAATCTGTTATACCAATTCGGCAAAACCGCCCATTTGGCTTTTGATAGAGGCAGAAAAATTGTGCGTTGGACTGGTGAGGCAAGGCTTTGAGGCAAAAAAATACTACCCGCAGCGAAGCAAGGTGTGGAGATTTATTTGTCCAAACCCGAAGGGTGCGGCCTTGCCTGCCGAAGAGGTTTAAATTTGCCTCAGCAAAAGCCAAAATGAAGTCTTATACAATGATGGATTTACAGCATCGCTGTTGAGTAAAGTCTAAATTTTTCTCATTAACTCTTAAATGCTGAGAAAAGTGAAACGGAAAGAAGTTTTTAAATGGCAGTCTTAGCCTTTCCATCAAAACTGCTTATTCCAGCATAGGCTGGAACGCAGCACCCGAAGGGCTAAAATTTCTTTGAGGCACGAAAAGTGATTTTTGGTTTTGGATGGAGAGGTGGAATAATAAATCTAAGAGAATGATCAATCTATATCATCGCTGTTAAGTAAAGTCTAAATTTTTCTCATTAACTTATAAATGCTGAGTAGAGTGCAACGGAACGAAGCTTTTAAATGGCAGTCTTAGCCTTTCCATCAAAACTGCTTATCCCAGTGCAGACTGGAACGCAGCATCCGAAGGGCAAAAATTTCTTTGAGGAACGAAAAGTGATTTTTGGTTTTAGATGGAAAGTTGAAATAATAGATCTAAGAGAATGATGAGCTTATATCATCCTTGTTAAAAGAAGTCTATGGATTATTGCCATACATGCTGAGAAAAGTGAAACGGAACAAAGCTTTTGATTAGCGCTCTTAACCTTTCCATTAAAACTGCTTATTCTAGTGCAGACTGGAACGCTGCACCCGAAGGGCAAAAACTTCTTTGGCGTAGGAGAAGTTGTTTTTGGTTTTGGTTGGAAAGGTGAAACAATAGATCTAATGCAATGAGCAAATTATATCAGCTTTGTTAAAGAAGGACAAAATAGTTCCTGATATTCGACATTGAATGTAAAACGTTTTATACTGATTTGAAGCATTTTAATGTGGCATCTACGGTCTTTTAGTAGCCATATTTACTTATCGTCAAATAGGCTTTAATGCATCAGGACTATTTCCAATTTTAATTAAATTCCTATCCACGCGAAACGCAGCCATTTTGCTGTCGTCACAAGGTTCCATTAAGTGAATGATTTCTGGTTGAAAAGCCCGATTCTAAGTAACACATTAAATTCGGTGTGAACGATACAATCTACAAGGCGGGCAATCGGTTGTTATTTATTAAATCGGTAACTTTGCGGACATTCGAAAATCAAAATGCATCAATAATCATTACTGTCAAATTTAACTAATTATTCCCATTCTTTTGAAATTATCAACTAGTTTCATGCTTTTCTATGATGTATCGCATTTGCTGTTGCGTCTCTCCTATTTCAAATCTATCTTCTATATATCGACTGCCTTTAGCAGCTAATTTTGCATAATAATCATAATTTCGATAAAATTCTTCTATGAGCTGAACCATCCTATTTGCATTATAAGGTTCAAGGTTTTGATGGTTCCAATTATGCCAAATATAATACTTACGCAATCTAGTATCCAGAAAGCTTCGGTCATTTACGATAACTGTTGGTATAGCGAAATGCAGTCCGATCAAATGTATATTTGATAATCTCTCTCCATGTGGTAAATCAATTACGCAATGCACATCTCGATACCATTTTGATATCGATTCCTCACGACTCATTTTCCCCCTAAAAACTTTTAGTCGTCGGCTAGTCGAAATATCTGAATTATTATCTAACAGATGGAGCTTTATTCTGATTTCCGGAATTGCAGATTTTGATAATCTTTGAACAGCTCGGATTATTGTCTCTGCATAGCAAATATTTTCATCAAAGCATACAATTGCTATGGTAAAATACGGACTGTCTATTTCCTCATAAATATTCCGAGCATATTTAGGAAACCCTAATGTGACCATTGAAATAGGAATCTTGACCCCATCTTTTAATAGTAGTCTGTAAGAAGTTTTATCGGCGACAACGCAAAGGTCATAGTTAGCATTTATCGTTTTTGCCCATCCAAAAACCCTATCCTTTTCATAATAAACGGTATAGAGAATTCTAAGAGTATTTTTATTAGTAAATTTTGAAAATGTGGGATTCCCAACCACAATTAACGTTCTTTGGGTCACTTTTGAATTCATCATATTTGATATCGATTCGAATAATATCTGGAACTCACTGTTTTCAAAATAATTTCTTTGGATAATGATACCGTTTCGTCTATTATCATTTTTTTTTAGCAAATCATCAATATAAATTTGTAAGCACTTCAATTGCTCAGGTGATGAAAACTCTTTGAAAATCGATTGACTGATTTGTCCGCCCCCCCACCGCCATGTTCCCTGATGGAGATGTGCTGCAAAATTCCCAAAATAACATGAAACCTGCCTGTGGTCGGGAAGCATGCATATCCTATCCTTGTTCGACAGAACCAACAAGTCTCCATATTCCTTCCTGTATTTGGAATACAGATTACTCATAAGTCCAGGCCCCGTATTTTCCAAGATGTCATTTTCTGTCTGTATTTTCTCTGAGTGTTTTTCGATAGAATGCCTTATAAAAAGAAGCCAGAAACTGTAGCCAGGCCGACTCCCAAACATATAATTCGCAATCCTAAGACGATGCTTTAGATTGAGGGTTTTAGCTTCCATAACAGAAACCGTCTTTTCCTCTGCTATCACTGCGCAGTTTGAACAAAGTTCATCAAGTGGTTTAAGACACAACATATCCATATCAAGGTAAAATCCTCCAAATAGATAGACGAGCAATACCCTTAATATATCTGCTCTTTGCACAGTGTGGGCATAACTCATATAAATCGGTAAGAGTTGAGGAATGTGTGACCGAATGATTTCTAGCGCGTTATCCTCATTATAAAACCTGATATCCCATGATGAATGTAGTCTCTTTATTTGAAGAATACACTTTTTAAAGACATCTGGGTAAATTTCGTTCTTATTTAAAAAAACAAGATGTATGATTTTTGGAATCATTTATTTTCGGTTTTAGTTGAATTATGAATAGAGACAAGACTTTTCGCCTGAAAATTAGAGCGGTTATAAATTTCTTTAATTTTTATGTCATTTGCATGCATTTCTTTCGATTTTTCTAGTACCTTTAAATCAATCAAACAATCTCTCATGCCAAGTAACCTTCTTATAATTAGACTATTTTCTTATTTTACTATTAAAATCAAAATCTCAAAACACTATGCCCTTTAACTGTATTGTTATAGATGATGAAGTTGCAGCTATTGAAGAAATCTCGGAGTATATCATTGATAGCCCTCATTTAGAATTATTAAGAGCGTTTACTATGCCTCAGGAAGCCTTGTCTTTCATCAAGTCTACTTCCAATATTGACATAGTCTTTTTAGATATGAACATGCCTTTTATGAACGGTAGCGAACTTGGGTTTTTGATTAGAGAGAATACTGATTTATTGATTTTCACTACATCACATGCTAAGTCTGCCCTAGATGCTTTTGAGGTTAGCGCCGACGCATTCTTGTTGAAACCATTCAACTTTCCAAAGTTCATTTCAGTCGTTCAAAGAGCTTGCGACCGGCTTGATTCGAAGAGAATTAAGAATGATAGTCTGGAATATATTTTTGTCAAGAATAAGGACGATAATCTAAAACTCGTAAAGATATTCCTAGCTGATATTGTTGCTATCGAAAGCTTGTTAAATTATATTCGAATTTATACTTTGCACGGAAAACTAGTTACTCATCTTAGCCTAAAAGAGGCTAAAGATTCATTCAACCTCAATAGAGGCTTTATCCAAATGCACCGAAGCTTTATTATTTCGGAAAGACATATCGTATCACTTGAAAACTGTAAAGTTACTATGAGCGATGGGAGCACTTTTAATATTGGGAACAACTTTAAGAATCAGCTCAACGATATTCTAACAAAACATCTGCTCAAATCAAGCCATAAAACCTAGACGGAAGAAATCTACTTTGTCATTTTGGAGGGCGCCCTGTGACTGTAAAGGTTAAGGAAGTAAACGTCGGATCAGTGTCTTCGGTTGCATGTCGAACTTTTCTTTTAAATACAAAGACAGTGCGCTTGATAATCGTGTTATTTCTCATAATATTAATTTTCAATGAAATTAACATCCTCAATAACAATAGAAAAATGGTTGGGACTTACTAATAAATAAATGGTATGGAAAGATATTTTTTTAGGACGAATACTATCCGCTTATGGTTGTTAAAGAACCGCTATCACGTCATATGCTGGGTTAGTTATGTAACTTACGAATCTGTTCTCACAGGTATTTTTGCAAATGAATTTGGAGCGCTCGAAAACTATGTAGTACATTATAGCTTAAATATCGGGCTTTTTTATTTCCACTTATTTGCTATGCAAAAACTCGATTTATGGAAAAACCGGCTTACTTATCTTCTATTGATTCCAACAATCCTATCGGAGATCTTATTGTATATTGTGTTCTTGGCAGTATTAAACCATTACTTTACCAGTTACAATCATGAAAGTTTTTCTGAGCTTTTCGGTGTCAATCCCCATTTTATCATCGGCGCCATTTATAGATCATTCTTTTTCATCATGATATCCTCAGGCTACTTCTTCCTTAGGAGTTTTATCCGGGAACAGCGAAACCTCCAGGAACTGACGGTTAGAAGCTTAAATGAGCGTATTTTAAAAGACGCTGTTGAAAGAGATTTAGTAAAAGCACAGAATGCATATCTCAGAGCACAAGTCAGCCCACACCTGTTTTTCAATGCTCTAAGCTTTATCCATCGAAAAATTAGAAAAATAGATCAAACATCTGGATATATGATTGTGTGCTTGGCCGATATGATGAGATATGCAATAGATAACACCAGCCATAGAAATATTTCAACTCTTGATGAGGAAATAGAACAGGCGAAAAATTTAGTTCAAATCCTTCAAGCCATTCATCAAGAAAAACTAAACCTCGACTTGGTATATGATGGACCTCAGAATAAAGGCTTATATATTATCCCGATGATACTAATCACGTTAACTGAAAACATGTATAAGCATGGTGATTTAAGCCGCCCAGAATTACCTGGCAAAATCAATATTCTGGTTCAAAATAATATTATCACCATAACTACAGAAAACCTTATTTCTAAGAAATCATCCACGCCAACCTTAAATACAGGTCTTTCAAATCTAAAAGAGCGGCTGGAGAATTTCTATAAAGATAACGCTGAGATTTTATGGCAGGAAAAAGAAAATATATTTTATCTAATCCTTACCTTGCATTCCGCTTGTAAACCGGTAAGCTATGTCAGTTCAACTAAATGATTTCTTTTGCATAATAATCCCATCCTCACAAATGTCCTGATCATAAAGATATGACAGAAGATAGCCGAAATCGACTTTTGCCACCTTTATGTTCCTCAAGGGCCAGAACATGGTATCGAAAGCGGCCAACATTTTTACAAACTCATCTATGCTTACCCCACTAACATTACGGATATGGTGGGGGACAAATTCGAATATAAGATTTTTTGCTAGACTAAGTATTTTCTGCATCCCCTTCATTGCGAAATATTCTGAACCTTCTATATCCATGAGGATTAAATCAAAACACTGCTCACCGAGAAAACCGTCAAGCGCTTTTCCATCAACAGAAACTTCTTTGGGATGATCGTAAATGTACATGTATTTATTAGCTATAGGCTTTCTTTTGCTTCCACCTGAATTGACCGTATTTAATAAAAAGCTAAGCTTACCATCATCGTCACTAGCCGCAATATTGTAACATTCACAGTTTAAAATATTGTTAATCTTCAAATTCATCTCAAGCAACCTGAATGTGTCAGGATTAGCTTCGAATGCGGTTACTTTATTTACGTTTTTAGCTATCGGGATGAGCAGCGCGCCAACATGTGCACCGACGATTAATACGCTGCTACTTTTATCTACTATCGACAAAATTCGCTCCAATTCTACGGTTCCATACTCCCCTGTGTTTCTTAGGGTAAGCCCTACTCCCTGGTCCCTAATATCGACATTAAGCAGGCCATTTTGGCTGTCAACTATTATAGACCTGGAGAAGTCGCCCAGCATGATTGCAGTAGCTTGCGAATCGTTAACAGAGTTTGAAAGTTGCTCTGAAACCACTACATCTTCTGAATTTCTGCATGGCAATTTTTGATACATTGCAAAAAAAAGTTCGGTCTGCTCTTTTGGCGATAATGTGGCAACATTTTTCAGTATACTTAAAATTGCTTTTTTCATAATCATAATATTTACATAAAGGATTTTGTTTTATAATGTCGAAATCCTTTCAAGGAAAAAACGACATCGTGCCTGAACCTGTTTTTAGACAAGTGGCTATATAAAAAAAGATCTTGATAACCTTGTGTCGACCGCCAATAGCTTAAAATAGACATACACTCGTCTTCCATGGCAACGATATTTTGATCGCAATCCTCTAAGGTAACATCTTCTTGAAGATCCAATGCGAGACCTCCATTTGGACCAGGTTTTAAGATTACTTTTTTATCTTTAAAATCGTGATTTAGATACTTTATTTGTTTCCAGCATCGTTCATCGTCTGATGTAATGTCCCATTTTAAAAGATTTCGATGAAGAAAAAGCAATTCTCCTTTTGGAGAATACTGCACCATTGTCGTACCATGAAATTCTCCAGCATGGAGATATCCACATGAAGCTACGTCGCTCCTTATCATATGAAAAGAAGTTTTGGTAGCGAGCCACGCAAATTTAAAAGTATCCTTATCACCATGAAGTATGAGATAGTAAAATTCTGATAATTTATTAAAGTATAGGCAGAGCTGGAGCGCGTTCCAGCATTTTCTCTTATCGACTAGAATCTGCCCACTTTCTTGTTCAGGATCCGAGTTTGCGATGGTCTGGGTTATAGCCCATATCGGATTTTTTCCATCTGTCCTCCAATAATCTGGCCAAAAAAGCGCCCCGTTGCAAAGGTACTCAGCGCAGTCAAATAAGAATGAAGGATCTGTTACACAGTTGTTATCTGCATCCAAATATAATACTTCTTGAAAAGAACTGTTGATTATTGCCAACGGTTTCAGCATAACGCCTGTGAGATTGCCATCCAACTCCAAGAAATCTCTGAACTCAACATTAAGGGAACTAAACGAGTCCATGATTTCTTCGGGAATTTCATTCCCTCTATGCCAAATTTCTACGGGTAAATCACAACCCAGTCTTCGAAGATACGTGATTGATACATAGGCACAGGTTATATATGAAACTCCTCCTGCAGTATACACAATTCCTCTCCCAGAAAATGATTTACTGGGGTAGACATTTCGCTTTCTGGAAAAGGATTTCCAGTCACTTTTTAATATTTCAATTTCCTTTTTTTTAAAGGTGTGTTCCGAATAGCGGATCCCGCTAACTTCAAATCTCATAATTTATGGTTGCTAGATAAATTTTTAATATGCCATTCTCTGTCAAAAAGAGAAATATAATCGTAAAAAAACTATAAGTTTAAGATATGTTAGAATACCAAGTTCCAAAGAAATAGTGAATTGCATAAGCCTTATCTATCTTTTCCTGCATATGCTCATCCACATCTTCATCAAACGCTCGCCGTGCCTCATTAACGCTAAGAGGATACACAGTTGCTGATGGTAAGATCGTTATTTCCTTTTTATCGGTATATTCATCATAGATTCTTGTCAATGCAAATGGCCCTGTCGAGGAGAGAATTTCCTCTATAAAGTTTTTTCCAGTAACTATGGATGGTCGCATTGAATCACAGACCTTCCCCATAAAGTTATTGCCAGGACGACAGGCCATGAAAGCATTGCAGATTATTTTATCCATCCCAAACTGTTTACAATGGTCGTCAGGCTCCATTGCAAAAACAACCTCACATCCCCGAATTATGGGTTCGATATTTTCGACACATTCAAAATCGGCATCAACGAATACTCCACCTATCTTATACATAATAAAATATCTGACTGCGTCTACTCTTTGGATATTTGATTTATATGAATCGTAACATACTAGAAAATGAGGAAAATAAGCCGAGATAAACGCCCTGTTCATCTCATCTGTCCAAAGTAAATAAGCCCAGTCAAGATGACGTTCTTTCCACGTTTGAGCTAACAATTCTAAATCGTCCGGTAATGGTATTTCCTTCCAAGTCTGATGGATAATTTTAGGTATTCCACTTGAAGTGTAGGGTAGAGAATCAAGAATGACTGCTAATGAGTGTTTTATTTCAAGAAACTTCCGGGGATGGTGTATACCTTTCGTTTTCCGACCGTCAACAAGCTCTTGCGTGTTCCTCCAGCTTATTGATCTACTCACTACCGGATTTGTGATGGGTTCGAAGCCGAGCATCACTGCGACAGTCGCGAACCTAAGTTCGCTATTGAGGCCGAGATAGCATGGATTCAAAATCTCTTCACAGATTTTGTCCATTGCTTTTTGAGAAACCATTATGCCGCAAAAGGGAACAATACCTGTGGCATAAGGCTGTATTTCCATAGGCATCTGGCTAATGGTACTAAACCAATACCACTCATCTCGCTTTGGATATTTAATGCAAGGGCCAACAACGTCACAATCCCATACTCTTTTAAAATAGTCGTGGAGATTTAAATCGCACCAAGCATCCCATTCAACGAGAACAAAACGTTCACATACAGGCCTGTTCAAGGCATACCAGTGGAAAATTGACAAGTCTGTACTTAACCAAGCTTGGTTCGGCTCATTAAAGTGACTCATCACAGTTATGACCTCAACACCTGGGTTACTCATCTTAAAAGTACGTTTGTTCTGTTCAAAGCAAACAATCTTGCCGATGTCCGATTCCTGATGCCAAGCAATCAATATTGTAAGGTCTTTTTTCATTTTTAAACATTGCTAATTACTGTTAAGCATCTTTGTAAAATTTCTGAGAAATCTCTCTAAGAGTGAGCTTTCTTCGGTAATTATTTCCGCACTAGCCAACATGCCGTTCTTCAGCACTATTCTGTGTGCAGTGTCCCTATTTTCAAATTTCTCGAAATTAACTTTTGCAACAAATACACTGTCATGGAAAGCAACATCTGAAATATAGCTGATTTCCCCTCTAATTAGACCATATTGTTCATATGGAAAGCTTTGCATCTTAACCAGTACCTTTTGGCCTACATTAACCCTACCCATATTGTACTGAGGAATGAGTACCTCGCCAAAAAAATTAAGGTTGGATGGGTTAACGACGAAAACTTCTTGATTGGCGAGAATTGTTTGATTCTCCTGAATGACACCTGCATAGCTCAATTTCCCTGCTAATGGAGCCGTCAACACGTATTTGGCTTGCCATGCTTTTATCTGGGATAGCATATTGCTTAAAGACTGTCGGAACTTAGCCCTAACCTCGGCTATAGTGTGCTTAAGGTCTAAGATATCCTTGTTTTTCTGGGCAGAAGCATTGCCATTATCTAACAAGACTGTTGTGCTTTCCAGCAAGGGGTATTTTCCAGAGAGATAACTGTTTTCTTGTTGCCTAAACTCATTGCGAGAAATTATTCCTTTTTGGTAAAGTTTTTTATAAGCTTTAAACTGCTCCTCCACATTACGAAACTCCTGCTCACGTATTTGTTGTTGTATCCTAATTTGCCTCCTGAGGATTTCTAATTGCTTGAGATCCTTTTCCAAAAAATTACGCTGTCCAATAAAATATCCATCATTTTCGGTAGCAGTGTATTCAAGATAAACAACAACGAACTGCTGATAATCAGACTGTAGTTCACCCAAATTCAGACCGACAAGCTTTAATGAATGAAGTTTTTTATGGTCGATCAAACTGCGGTTCATTTCTTCTAGCGAATCTCTTAACATAAGGACATCATTATGAGTGGCTGTGCTCTCAATGAAAGCCAAAGACTGCCCTTTGCGTACCACTTCCCCCTCTTTGGCTAGAATTGTTACAAGCTTTCCAGATTCCTTCGAGAATACACCTTTGGGAGCATTAAGCGAGTTAACTTTAAGCCCGGTCTTAATCACATCTGGATACCTAATTAAACGTGATATCATTACAATTATCAATAAAATAGAGAATACAATTGTGATTCCCCACCTTAATATCCAAGATGGAACAGCCGTTATAATGTCCTGTACTTCCTCACTATTAATCTCATGACCATCAAGTGTACTTAGAATCTCTTCATTTTGTTCAGTTTTCATAAAATGTTAATATTAGCCTCCTAACTCCAACTGGTTTTTAACGAGCTCAAAGTATGCACCCCTTGCATTCGTGAGCTCACTATGGCTACCTTGTTCGATTATTACACCTTTCTCAAGCACCAATATATTATCAGCATTCTTAACTGTGCTCAACCGATGTGCCACCACCACCACAGTCTTCCCAAAGAAGAAATTCTCAAGGTTCTGCATAATGACCCGTTCATTATTTGCATCTAGGGCATTCGTTGCCTCATCAAAAAATATATATTCTGGGTTCTTATACACAGCCCTCGCGATCAATAATCGTTGTCTCTGCCCTTGGCTTATCCCGTTTCCTGCTGCTCCAATCTTAGTATTCAAGCCTAAAGGAAGTTCTTCTATAAAATCACTAATATTTGCTACCTTGATCGCATGCATAAGTTTGGTAATATCAGGATAGTCGTCAGCGATGGCGATATTCTTAGTAATAGTATCTGAGAATATGTACCCATCTTGCATCACAATACCGCATTCGCCCCTCCAAAACCGATACCCTATCTGCTGTAGGTTTGTATTACCTACTTTTATATCTCCCTTTTCCGCTTCGTAAAATCTAAGCAAAAGTTTAAGAATAGTCGTCTTGCCACTTCCACTCATCCCCACTATAGCTGTGGTCTTTCCTTCGGGGATATTGATAGTAATATTGTCCAATACAGGCTCGTTTCCTGCACCAGGGTAGGTAAACGTAAGGTTTCTGATGCTGATACTCTTACTGGCAGGAAGCTCCATCATAAAATGCTTGTCAATAGGTTCTTCGTTTTTTATCTCATGAATCTCGTTTAGTCTCTCAAGGCTTATTTTTGCATCTTGTAATCCTTGAATAAATCCTAACATCTGTTCGATGGGGCTATTCAACTGACCAACAATGTACTGTACTGCCATCATTGCGCCGAGTGTCAATTGTCCGTCAATAACGGCCTTGGTAACTATAAACGTAATAAGTATATTTTTTCCCTCATTGATGAAGAATGTTCCAAATTGCTGATATTGTCCCAATTTTAGGCTCCTTATACTGAATTTGAACAACGATGCTTGTATCCTCTCCCATTCCCATCTTTTTTGTTTTTCACAGTTGTTTAGCTTAATTTCTTGCATTGCATTTATCAATTCCACCATTGCACTTTGGTTCTCGGAAGAGATATCAAACCTTTTGAAATCTAGCTCTCTGCGTTTTCTCAAAAAGAAAACCACCCAACCTGAATATATGACGCTACTTATCGCGAATATGATGAAGATTTGTATATTATAATAGATTAGCACAAATGCAAACACAAAAAAATTGAACAGGGAAAAGATTGTGTTGAGTGAGGATCCAGTCAAAAAACTCTGGATACGTCCTTGATCGTTCATTCTTTGCATAATGTCTCCCGTCATCTTTGTTTCGAAAAAACCCATGGGAAGCTTCATTAACTTGATAAGGAAATCAGTAAGAATGGAAATATTAATTCTGGTGCTCATGTGCAGAAGAATCCATGAACGAATAAAATCGACGCTTAATCGTCCCAAAAAAAGCATGGTTTGTGCTATAACGATAATGTATACAAAACCTAGGTTACGCGTATTGATACCTATATCTACCAACGATTGGGATAGAAACGGCAAAATAAGTTGGAGCAGGCTGCCAACTCCAAGTCCTACAAAAAGTTGAGCTATCATCCCTTTGTACTGGATGAGATAATGCAGCATATATCCTAGACTTAAACCCTTGTCGGGATCTCCACCAAGTTCGTAAAATTCCGGGGCAGCTGATAGAGTAAGTACGATTCCCTCAGGCTGGCCGTTTGCCTTGGTACTCAACCATAGTCTAAGAAATTCTGGTTCTGTATATTTAATTTTTCCTTTTCCAGGATCCGCGATGAAAAAATTCTTTCCCCTTTTACCTTTTTCCTCCGGAGCATCGTAGAGCACTACAAAATGATTTTGTTTCCAGTGAAGGACACAGGGTAGTTCGACTTCTAACAGTCTGTCAAGTGTTATCCTAACCCCGGTGGTTCTAAGTCCGATCTTCTCAGCCGCTTCACTGATTCCCAACAAGGATACGCCTGCTCTGTTTATTCCAGCAATTTCACGTAGCCTCTGTAATGAGTAATTTCGGCCAAAATGTTTGGCAATCATACGCAAGCAAGTAGGGCCGCAGTCCATTTGATCTGGTTGCCTAAAAAATGGAAATATCTTGCCCATATTAAATTATTAATATTTTCATCTGCTTTCAATAAACTATTAAGTTGTTACCATCATTTTTTTGTTTAATGGAGAACTCAATTAGGTCAAGTATTTCCGAATCCTGCTGGTTATCAAACTTCCTCGCCCAAAGTTTACCCGAAGACTGCAAAGATTTTAAGCAACTCTTTTTTAATGTCTTAGGGTGAGAGCTTCCTTTTTCGAAATCTATGTAACGCAAGTTATCATTGACAATTCGATCCCTATATAATGAATTCAGTAAAATCGTTTGAAAAAAAAGTTCATCAGGAATAAGTGTAAGTTCAAAATAATTGATAATCACACGATTTTTTTTTATAAATTTCAAGACATAGCAAATACATTCATAAGTTAAACACCACCATTGTGATCCTCCGAAAATTGGAAAGTCGAAAAGCCCATTGCGCACGAATCCATTTATTTTCTGAAGGTTAGCAATGATTGTACTCTCATTCAACCCAATCTTATCAATAAACCAATATTGTTCTATCCTGTTTCTCCCCCCATAAGCCCATTTTTTATAAGGCAAAGGCCAATATTCAATGTATTCTAAACCATAATTAGCTGATAGTTTGTTGAATATTATTTCTTTGGACATTATCGGAAAATCTTGTCCGCTTATCAATACGTGATATCCCTTGTTTTTTGATTTGACCGATTCATTTATAAGTTCAATAGTTGCTTTAACCATACTAAATCCGCCCCAATTCACTGAAAAGCTTTTTGATATAATCTTAACATTTTCAGCTGTCAAAAAATCACATTTCTCTATTGACCTGGAAAAGTCTCTATCAACATGAACGTAAAAAAAAACACCGTTTCCATCGAGCGCCTTTATCATCCGATCAAGTTGAGAAAAGTTTTTGTGGACCAGTATCAAATAATTAATGATCATGACAAGTTGGTTTTATTTAATTGTTAATGAGATTTTTATAGAAAAATATTACATTTATGAAGTAAGTACTACTTCCAAAGCAATAATTCCGGAAGCGTATCATTATCCAATAAAACTAAATCTAAAATGCTTGCGACGTTTTTCTTTTTGTATTCCCTGGTATAAGGAAAATCAAAAAAACAAGCCAGTTCATTTTGTATAAAATCAATCACAGGATCTATGTTGTTTAAATTGGAATTCCTTAGAATATCACTATAAAGCTGTTCTGATTTACGCTGCCAAATAGGATCTTGCAATCTTCTTCCCACAAGCGCAAAGGAATAAACTAACTGAAGATGCGATAATTTAGCTTGTCTTTTAAAATTTAATTTTTCTACAAATTTGTATATGCCACAAAGTGTCTGTTTAACACACTCAAGATTAGTGCGATCCACCAAGAGCTTTTCAAATAAAATTAAGACATGTGAGACTATTCCGAGGTCGTCTTCAGACATATTTTTCATTTTTTTAAGTAAGAGACCTGTGTTTTCTTCTAAAAGGTATTCACTAAGTTCATCCGACAGTAGGATTAAGCATTCTATTAGGCAGATTCGTTTATATCGATTCTGATTAGGATTTTTTGCTTGTAGTCTTTTATGAAAATAATGAGCCTTTCCAAGAGTTCCATAAAAAAGATCCTGAACTTTATTTTTAGCGTAAACAACACTCTTATAAAGTTCATTATCAATTTCCTCAAGCAACTCATCAGTGTTTTCGTCCAAGTATCCATTCTGTGACAGCCATTCGATTCCGAACCCAATCCCCGCCAATCCATTTGCATAATCAAAACTATCTACAAACGATATTTGTTCCGCTACTTGTTCAAGAAGTTGCTCCGCAAATTTTTCAAGTTCAGGGTCTTTGTTTTTTCTAGAGAGATAGAATTTAAATATGGTTTCTCCCATTAACCCATTAATCAGACCGTAATTTGTAACCTTTGGTTTTAATTGCATTTTCTCAGTCATTTTTTAAATTATTAACTAAATCCTATTAAACTGTTATCCAAGCCCATGTTTTGACATATTCTTCCAAATCGCTCCTTTTAAATTCGCAGATTTTGAGATATTCCTCCATTAGTATGATGTTATCAAGATTGCTCTGATAACCACTATTTTCTTTTCTGGAATGATGTAGATGATATAACACACCTTGTATACGCTTATATTTATGTCCTAAAATCTTCATTCTTTTAAAGCGTTCCACATCATCAGGACCCCAAGATGTAATATTTTGATTTTCTCCACCACTATTTACATAGCACATGCGATCTAAAAATATACAGCCCCCGACAGCACGTCTTGAGTAAATCGTCTGCTTATCATAATTTGAACTTAAGAACTCTTCGTCCATAATCTTAATAAACATAGCTTTTAGCAAAATATCTACACTCAAACATCGTCCATCGAACGGAAACACGATTTTATAATTACCTTGACGAAGAAGTTCTACTGATTTAACAATTTGATCGATAGGTAAAACCACATCAATATCATAGAGCGCAATAAAAGAAGTGTCACATTGTTTAATTAACTTATTATTATATTTTGTTCGATGCAATTTCGGATTTTCATCAAACTGATATATATACTTCACATCTGGATGGATCTTTTTTAAATCAATGTGCTGCTTACTATCTACCTCCATTAGTATGACATTGGTTTTAAAATTATTGCATAAATAATTGGTTACTGCAAAGGTATTTTCTAATCTATCAATAGAGTCTATGCGAACAATGATTAGAAATGAAATATCAACCAAAATTCTTCTTTGTTCCGTACAAGTTCTTTTAAATTCTGAAATAAGTTGTACCAAGGGGTAGCTACATGTGTTTTGATCGATATTTGAAAAGCTACTAAAAAATGGTGAACACGATGAAAAACTTGCCTTTCTGAAAATCTTTTCATTGTCTGACATAACACTTCCCGTATAATGCAAAATTGCTTTTGTATCCCATTCACTTACAGGGCTTGTCGCCCAGCTGAAATCCAATTGGGATGCAATTTTAAACTTCCTTTCTTCTGCAATTGCACTCCACCAAAGAACCCACATATCACTATACCATGGGCTAACAATGGATGTTGTATTACAAAAACCCTTTTTTAATTTACTCTCATTGAGAAATTCAAAAAGCTTTTCACAACTTACCTCGATTTTTTCCCAGAAATTTACAGAACAATCTTTCAATAAGTATTGTGCACCACCAGCATTTTTGTCTTGTTCTTCCACTTTTTTAGGGTCTACTTCCAAAATTCTGCACATGTCTAAAAAAAACTCATTCGATGAGTTTTGAATTATATAATTCATATTTGTATATTCTGCAGTTTCTGATGCATACCAAATATCATCGTCCAGTAGATCTGAAAAATCTGGCAACCTGCTAAAGACAATGTCCGAGTCATGGTAAAATAGAGGCTCATTTTGCAACTTTGGATACTTTTTAAAATGTTTTGCTAAAATGTGCGGACGTATTGAAGATAAATATTTCTTGGAAATCCTTGAATCCTGATATTCATTAATATTAATATCAACATATTTTTTCTTAAACTTTCGGAATTCTTGAGATGGTCCCGATTGCGGATCATAGCCTATTAATATATGGATATCATTAGCACTAATCCCTAATCTTCTGAAATTGAAAATAAGTAGTTCTAACTGCCACAAAAAATAGTATTGGTCCGGTTGAGCTGAGATGAATATCATTTTTAGGCTTAGGTTAGATTTTTAATTTTAATAGAGATTGACAATACAACTTTAAAATATTGACGTTAAAATGACCATATTTCCTTTAATCTTTTATTTGGACATCATCGAACTGCTAAAAAATACCAGCTTTTATTACTTTTATTTAATATTCCATTGTACTGATTATTATTGGAGTGCCTCATTTTTATTTATTTCCCAGACAAAATATTTTCTCTCATTACGTTTTATCCAACACTTTCCTAGTCTAGGTCAAAGGCCAAGCGATGAACGTATAAATGAGTCAAGCTTTTTCATTTCATCACTTCCGCTTCCTTCATTCCTATAAACTATCACGCCTGATCTATCTATGAGCAAAATTGTGGGAAACAAACCAATAGCAAATCTGTCACAAACCTGTTTTCCGCGCTCGTTGATAATGTCATGTGCTTCTCTCATGTTACGCCACCGCCCAATCTTTGACTTCATAACATCTTTTTCCCATAAAGATTTATCGAGGTCGGAGGAGATAGTGATTTCAAGGCCATCTTTGCCATATTTGTCTTAAAGAATTTTCAGATAGGAAAGTGCTCATGACAGGGTGGACACTATGATGCCGAAAAATTCAACAACACATATTTCCCCCCGCATATTCTTCACTATTTATCGATTTTCCACTGATATCTATTGCATTTAGCGCCGGGGCGCGACTACCTACGGCTATTTTACGTTTTCCATTAAAAGTCATTTCTACAGTTTTTCCAAGTACACTGTTTTTTACAAATTGGGGGAATTTATTGTAAAATATTTCTACAGAATCCAATGGTATCGTATGTGCATCCATCATCCTAAGTAGCAGAAAGGCACTTACAGCTGAACCGCCATTTGCTCTCAAAAATCGATAATTGTTACTTATCGAGCTTGCATAATTAGACCATCTAGAATTAAGATCGCCAAATTGATCCTGACGATCTTTTGATTTTCCCAGCAACATTTTTTTTTTATTTAGGGAGTCTATTTCTTTTAAAAACATAGGCTGCTCGGCGATTAGAGGGCGTTCCGTCTCTATAAATTTTTTATATTCGTCCTTCGTAATTGATCCTATTACCATTGCCGATGAAAACTCATCGACAGTGAGCTCTACCTGCATTGGACCAGGCTTTAGAACAATCATGATCCTATTTCGATCATCCATTGATCTTGAGGTAATTTCCCCCCTAAGTTGGCTGAGGTCGGACCATTAATATTACCCGTGAATTTAAACCTGCCTTGCTTGACATTTGCAGAATCAGTGAATCTCTTGCCAGAACTGTCAATATAACCAATTAATATCTGTTTCGATACCTTACCACTTATCTTGCCGCTCAATGCGAAGTTTCCCCCTGCCTGGAGTTGCGATGCAAACAATGGCAAGCTGAAAAACAATTGGATAAATAGAAAAAATCTCATAGTGCGCATGGTTTAAGTTTTATTGTTAAGCGCTACAAAAACCGCTCTCAGTCGGATCGTCGCTTTGAATAACGCAGTTTGGACATGAGTAATATTTACAATCTGAACTGGTATTACACGATGCGCTTGATAAGCAGTCAGATGTGCTGGTAATCGCCTCACTTCCCCCCAATACCCTTTTCAGCTGGGCTCTTGAGAGGACCTCCCGCCCCGAGAAGGTTGTTCGATTCAAAATTAGTTTTTTCATTTTACTTTAAATTAGGTCAACGGGTTATTAACGCTTAGCCTGATTCAGCGTGATGTTCGAACGCATGATCGTTATCAGCAATCTGTTTGCAACCAGCAGCCAATTTTATTATAGGCCTTGCCAAAACAAAAAGTCAAGTATTCAGTCCAATAGGTATCCTTAAGTTTCCTTACTGCCAGGCTATTTTTCCGTTTTTCTATAACTAAAGATATAAAAGCTAATGGAGTAAATCTAGACACAGCGGCTTCCAATAACGATTTTAGGGATGGACTCGTGTTCTTTTGCCGCGCACTAGACTAATTTTGGGACATAAATTATTATCACGATTCTCAGGCGGGTCTTGTTCTGTCCAAGATAACTCCCACTAGATAACACCATTTAGAGAAGGTGTCTTCACAGCTATCGGACAAAGCAGACATTACGACGTCAAACTGGGTTTTAAAGCTAGCCAGCGACTCTGGTGTTTTCCGAAGAATAATGTAAATCCAGGGTCATCAAGCGTATTGCCCGCCCAATCAGAAAAAGACCCTCATTTGCAGTAATCATAGAGTTTCATTTTAGATGTAGACGGCTTGCTATTGTTAGAAAATCCTGACTAAACCGCTGTCGATGGTATTGAAGATCAGGAATATTGGATTAAAGTCTGAACTAATGCCAAATAAGACAGGAACTCTGAATTATAAACTTTTTAGGAAAATTCGAAACAGTATATCCAAATCTTATTCTATGAAGTCGGCGCAGAAAATCCAGACGTGTAGAAAATGAATTTATAGTATTCTGTAGAGATTTTAATCCATTGATAATTATCTAAAAATTCAATTGTAAACTTGCTATTTATATTTTATTGAAAAAAACTTCACATTGCAATTAATTAAGACCCTTTGCGAGGAGGTCATCAATTTTTTTGAATTCCTCAGCTCCACCAAATCCATCTATCCTATATTCTATAACTCCTTCTTTGTCAATAACTAGCAATACGGGATAGACCCCAACAGAAAACCTGACATCCATTTTTTCTGCACCTGGAGTCGCAATATCATCCATAATTAACATATGATCCAATCTTTCAATTTTATCCTTGATGATAGCCTTCTTCCATATATTCCTATCTCGATCTGCAGAAACACTAATAATCTCCAATCCTTTTTCCTTATACTTATCATACAGTTTATTAAGATAGGGTGCTTGATCATGACACGGGCCACACCATGAGGCCCAAAAATCTAAGAGAAGATACTTTTCTCCCTGGTATTGTTCGCTAGAAATTATTTTCCCGTTAATATCCTTAGCTCGAAACTGTGGTGCAATATTGCCCATTGTCGCCGCTTTTCTGTCAGCAATTAAAGATTTCACATTTTTTCCTAAGGCACTGTCTTTTACCTTCTGTGAAAAGGAATTAAAAATGCTCACGGCAGAATCAAGGGCAATCTTCCTTGTGTCTATGAAGAAAGGCAATAAATAGGCACTTACTACGGAGCCCGGGTTTTCTAACATAAAATTAATCTTCACACTATCAGAATTATTGTTATTCTGCCTCCACTCAAATTCAGAATCAGCAACCTCCTTTTTAAGGCTACCCGTGCTTTCATTTATTTTAATTAATTTATCCAAACTATCAATACGATTAGCAATTAAACTATGCTTAACAGTATAGGGAAACTGAGATGAAATATAGATGGTATACCCCTGTTGAGTTTTTGAGCCCGTAAGCAGTACCTCACTAAATTTACCTTCCACCAATTCCATCTCCATTTTTCTAGGTTCCAAAAATATGACTGTCCTATTTGGGTCATCCATAGAACGAGTTGTGATATTCCCTATCAAATAGGCCATCGTTGCCTCAGAAATTGCACCGCTGAAGGAAAATTTACCATCCTCTATTTTGGCTCTCTCCGTATTGAATTTTTGATTCTTGTTCAGATAAGACAATGTTAAAGTCCCGGTATCTCTCCCAAGTATTTTTCCGGAAATGAAGAACCTAGATTGTTCATTCTGTTGAGAATGGGTCGCTGTCAGCACTACAAACTGAAAGACGAAAAGCAGGCATATATATTTCATCTATTAATTCTTTTGATATTCATAAACGTTAAGATAGGGTATTCCAATTAGAATACCCTATTAATGTTACAACCTTTAACTACAGGCTCCTTTTTCAGTCGCGTCTCCTCCTTGATTTGCGCAACTAGAACATCTAGAATCAGGACAATCGCTGGAATTATTGCACCTTGGACAATAAGTATGACTAGTTGTAAATGCCTCACTTCCTCCCAATACCCTTTTCAGCTGGGCCCTAGAGAGAACCTCATGCCCCGAAAAGGTTGTTCTGTTCAAAATTAATTTTTTCATTTTATTTTAAATTAGGTCAACGGGCTATTAACGCTTAGCCTGCTTCAGCGTCATGTTTGAACGCATGATCGTTATCAGCAATCTGTTTGCAACCAGCAGCCAATTTTATTGTATACCCTTGCCAAAAAAAAACGGCAAGTGTTTAGTCTAAGAGGTATCTTACATCTTCTAGACGATACGGCAAAGGGAGTTTATGGCCATTAACGAAAATTGTGGGGGTAAAGGCAATATCCACTATCTCGCACCATTGTTTTTGATTTTCTAATATGTGGCTGACATCCTTCTCGATTGTCAAGGGAAACCTGGCACTCCAAGTATCAAAGTCTTTATTGGCCTCATACCAGTCCGAGAGTGCTATCTGGGCAACTTCGCTATTTTCTATGTGAGAAAGGGAAATAATATGTCTAGCAACCTTTGTACGTGGATCTAGATCATTGTTCCCGGTTAGAAACACAACTTTGAGCTGAAGGTCATCTCTGGTGGAAAGCCATTTTTCAATAATTTTATGGGCAATACCACAGGGATTGCAGTAAGGGTTGCTGACCATGGTTATTACGTTACCACCCTCAGAATCTCCTATTGTAATCGGTTGAAGATCATCTCCCATTGGGTACCTAGGCTGGCTCTGAAGTGTGACTTGAAACAAGTTACTATCATATTTAAACCGGCTCAACTGCTGGGTTGTCGGTGTTAGTTGTGCCGCTCTATTAAAAAATGGTTTAAGAAATGCCCAGATTGCAATCGGCGCAAGAAAACTTAAGGTAAATGGGATAAAATTGTACTTAAACGTACCTAGCTGGGAGAAAGGGGCATAGCCATGGGCTAAAAAGACACTCGCCTCCAGCAATAGGAGAGCCTGAACAGTGCAACAAAGCACGCACCACGTCTTTGCCCTAACCTGATAGCTTATTGAATAAATTGTATAGGGCAAGGCCAACAAGTTGATATATGCCAGATAAACCATATTCGTCGGATCAGAAAGCAGTGCCAAAAAGCTACCCCCAAAATAAAACATCCCCACTTCGCTCCAGGTCAGCCAGCTCGTTACATTAGCCGCCTCTGATTTTAGTATTGCGTTACAGTCGTTTTTTATGCCTAAGCCGCAAAGATTTTGAATGAATGGGTTTGCGCTATTAACACTATGCATCAAAAGAACAGAACTCACAACTATCCCCGCCAACTTTAGAAAAAGTATCAAATAATAAGTGACGGGCTGATTTGGGGACATGCACATAAAAATCGTTGCCAAAAGTAAACTGGCCATTAGAGGAAGTCGTAGAGAATTAAGCCAATCTTTTAAAAGTGCGCTCCGGTAATTTTCCTCACCGCTTTCCGGCGTCGCCTCCATAAACAGGATAACCCCGTCCCACATATGATAGAATTCGTCCTGTGGAACAACAACCCCAGAGTTTTCATGATTGCTATAGGTAACGTCCCCGCCAGAAATGTCATCTACCCAGACAAACTGTCCACCTAGTGTGTTAACGTGGGCCACAAAACCACCCTCAAGTTCACTAATGTTGAAAGTTTTTTTGTCCATCTGGAAGGCTTCATTATGAACTTTCCATGAATATAAACAATCGCTATAGGCTAGTAAGCTAGGGTAATTCGGATGAAGCATCACTTCATGTTCTACCGTAAATGAACTCACTTTCACCTTAATTTTCCTTACTGCCAGATTAAGAACGAATGCAGCATTGTCTCGAATTGAGAAAGGGTTTTTCATAGCAGTGTGTCGTAGTTTGCGGATTATCGGGTAACCTCTAATTCCGGCTATTTTTTCTTTTTTCTACAACTAAGATACATAAGCTAATGAAGTAAATCTATACACAGCGGCATCAGATAACGATTTTATGGATGGACTCGTGTTCTTTTGCCGCGAACTAGACTAATTTCGGGACATAAATTATTACCAGAATTCTCAGGCGCATCTACTACCGTTTGATATAGCCCTTGGCCGTCCATAATAATCATTTTCGGAGAAAACACATAAACAACGAAATACTATTATAACTGAAAACAAATTTTAAAGCTAAGCGACAACTTGGGTAAATCTTAAAGAATGTCATGCAAGTTCGCATCATCAAACACGTTCCTCTTCCTATCAGAAAGTAGCTTTTTAAGATCTGTATATATCTAAAAACGGGAAACAGTGAAAGTACAGGAACGGTAAAATCGATTAGAAAATGAATAAAAGAGTTAGCTGTAGGTTGATTGTCGAAATACGTAAACATTTAATAAAAGATGAAGAATAATTCAATTGATAGCTTTGTAACCATAATGAAAAAGTATCCGTAAGAATCAGTTTACTATGAGGAAAGTATTTACGTAGGCATCTAAGTTAATCTGTGCTTCAAAAAAGCTATAGATTTTTTCTTTAATATCACAGTTAAATGGAGGTTTTTCAAGATAGACCCCTGAATATAGTATAACGCGGTTGTAGGAGTCAGTTTTTTTGTCTTTATTGAAAATAATTTTTTCGCCATATTTATTTGAAATCTGGTGTTCTGTCACAATTATAAATTTATAGTTGGAAAACTTGCTGATGATTTTGGTAATGGACTTGTTATCTAAATGCTGTAATACCTGACGAATTATCAGTAAATCACCGCTAACGATTTTGCCATTTACCGCATCCTTTACTTTAAAACTAATCTGCTTCGAAGGATATCGTAATTTATTGCGGTCTACTAAAGCTTTAACAACCTCATAGCCAGTATATTGGTAATGTATTTTTCCCCTATCGAGCCTAGCGAGCATTTCCCCACTTACGTAGAAGTCTCCACATCCTATTTCAACAATGCTAGAAATCCGATTGTCTCCTATAAAATCGGTTATTGCATTGACATAGCCGTCAATATGATCGTTATGGGATCCAGAACCTGAGTAGAAGTCTCCTTTATTTCCGCCCCAAACGTTTCTGGTATAAATCTCAGTAAAAATTGAAGAGTTATATAAACGTTTGTAGGGTGATTTGGTCTTTTCTGTTTTCATTAACTCTTACAATTAGTGCCGATTGATATCCAATGCAACCTCCAAAAAATTACCCTCCAGATCAACAAAATTGTAACTCCCATGTCAGCTTGGAAGAATTCGTTCAGATTCGATAAATTTTGACGATCTGGATAGAGTAATAAGCGTGAAGAATTCGGGTGGAACATCACCGCATTCCTCCCCGTAAATTCACTTACCTTAAGTGTTCTCATTCCTAATTGCTAATAAATGTGCCCTTATCAGGGATTGAGAGATGAGTTTTCATTAAAACGAATTTTAATTTACAGATTATCATTAAGTTAAATTAAGTTACCTAATTGGTTTTTTGTGGCTAAAGATATATAAGCTGACAGATCAAGTCACTATAAAATGTTTCCAAAAAAGATTTCAGGGATAGATTGATAGTTTTTTGCTACGAACTAAACTCATTTTAGGACACCAATTATTCCATTAGCGGGTAGGTATGCACTTTTTTGTTCTTGTTTGGTTTTTATAACTGCCAAAATTATACATTTATTTCTTTGACTCCAATGCATCCTTTAAAGTTGCTGAAAATAGATGTAAAAATCCTACCAAGCTTAGATTTATTCAAGTTTTAGAGATTCCAGTTGTCAGGCAAAGATAATTGACATTCTTTCCAATATCGAAGAATAAAAACTCCTAAAAGTTCCTATATCTATCTTTTAATATCATTATTTTTCTTGCCAAAAGAAGCAACAATTTTATTTTTCTCCACTGGATGATTTTTCGACTGGCCGATAGCATATTCAAATTTTTCAATATCATCGGTTCTATTTAAATCAAATTAATTGAGATATGGAGATTAGGTCCAAAGTTGAATATGAAGCTGGCAGATCAGTATTCGATATTGAAATCCTCACACCAGAAAAAATAGATAAGGTCATGTTAAAATGGCAAGTGACGCCCCCAGTTTAAATATTCTATATTTACAAGAACTAAATTTACTAGGAGATAGAAAATGAAAAACATTGTAAGTTTAGTTGGTTTACCAATAAGCATGCGGTTTTCTACGATAGGTCTGAATAGTCTTCTCGCTTGAGTTCAATTATACTCAGGTTTTCAGCAAACTTAAAAGCGTATGATAAATGCAAGAAAAAAAATTGATTCACGGGCAAGGATATCTATCTTGGAATGGATCTCCACCTAAAAAACTAGACAACTAGTCAGCATCATTGTACCACAACAGTTCTTTTTTAAATGGTTTCCAACACCTGCTGATGCAGATACGCTGGTTTCACATTTTACAGAAACTTTATCCTAACACAACGTATCATTGTGCCTATTAAGTGAGTTTTTTGGATGCAGCGTTCCTTTAAAAAAAAGTCTTAGTTGTCTGGTTGTTAACCCTGCGGATGTTCCCCAGGCAGATAAGAATTAACGGATCAAAACAGGTTCAGATGATTCCAAACGGACAGGCAGGGTATCGTAAGGTTGCCATTTGGAAAAACTAAAAAGCAACATCTGCCACTGACAGCCCGTTTTGACCAAGTAGTGGATGGCATCCCAAATAAGCTGGAGGAAATGCCTTCGATTTAAGTCATTATAGTTCAAATTCTCCTCTATACATTGACTATTGCTCAGATCGCCAGGGTAGCACCTAATTGATTCAGTTTGTTGTTATTCCATTTATTTTCCGGTTGGCGAAGCTCTTTTTTTCAACTTATCAACACATAACAAATTTATTCACCTATTTTTAAACGGGCTCCTATAATTAGCACAGAAAAGGGGTTTCCCCCTTTAAATTACACCTTCTTCTGCAAAGGAGTAATAGCCTTCGCTGGTTATTATGAGGTGGTCATGAATTCCAATATCCAAAAAGCTTGCTGCAATTTTTAATTTATGCGTCAATGCAATATCGACTTGACTTGGTTTTAGATTTCCAGACGGATGGTTGTGACTTAAAACACTCCGCTTGCATTAAGACTAAATTGTACGATAATTGATGCTTACACAACTCGCTTTATATTTTCAAAAATGTCTTCCACTCTAATCGGCCCCGCATTTTTCGCTTTTATGAAATCATAAGCAATAACGAAAAATGCGGGGCTCGCCGCGATTTTTTAAAAAAAGGGCTTTCGCCCTTCTCTCAATTATTCAGATATAAACCATGCTCATTTTTCGCAAAGCTTTGACAAAGTTTAAATGCCTGCTGGGTCTTAATTAACCCTGTACCAAATTGTATCGATTTGAATTTACTTTCATCATTCTTAAACTCCTTTACATTTTGGTAATAGCCAGTTATGGCATTGTAAGCGCCAAATAATGTCCCTTTAGTGATCGGCGTTTGTTGCGTATGACTAGAAAAAGCATATTCACACACATTAGAACAAACATTATTAAAATAAGTAGAATATTCATTTTCTTTACCATCCAGCACATTTTGCAAAACTTCTTTAGATGGTGCCATTGCTTTTTGGATTAGCTTTAATACTTCTTTATCTGTTATCCTAACTTTTGCCCAATGGTTAAAAATTTGGCTTAGTTCATCAGATAAGCTGTTTTTTATGCCCATAACTTTATGCGCTTGGCGCAATTTATCCTGTGCGCTCTGCGTGTGTCTAATTTTAATGCAGTTGGTCATATTTATTAAAGCTGCGTTTAAGGTATTGTTGCAAACAATCCTAACTGGCGTAAATGCGGCTGTAATACTTCCCGAACCGTCATGCGAGGTGGTAAGAAATAAATATTTCTCAATTAAGTCATCATATCCCACACGGATATAATCGGGCAGTTTAGCAGTAATAAAAATTCGTTCGCCTTTTCCTAAAGCCCCTGCGGTTTCGTAAAGAATACCATCTTTACCACCTATAATAGAATCAAAAAAAGTAAAAGCATCTGTATTCTGCACCACTTCATAATCAGGACCTAATTTATCGCCCAATATTTCAAGACTATCCGTTCTATAGGTAAAATAAGAAGCGTTTGAAATATCAATTTTTCCGTCGGGGAAATGATGTCGGTTAGGTAGTTTTAATACCTTGTAGTCTAATCCTGCAAATTTAATTGCTTCCGCACTTGTCGGATAATCAGATACCACTTGTCCTAAGTTGTGCCAGGCTTTTTCTTTGGTAGAAAAAAAACTGTGCTTTCCTGTTTGCTCGTTGAAATTTATGTTGTGTGCCATCGTCTTAAAATTTATACTGTTTTAAAAATTCGTCTAACTCCATTTGAAATCTTTGCGGATCGTTCTCTGCAAGTTGTTCTGTGTAACCCTCCCAAAAAATTTGGTCTGTTACTTCTATAAATACTTCAATCATTGCTATCTGCTTTTAATATGAGTGAAAAAATGCCCCGACATAACGCCGGGGCGAAGCCTTTTAGGGGCGAGGAAAAACAATATTTGCCTCTATCTCACCCAATTTTGCAAGACAAGCTGAATGAATAAATTCAGCAACTAATCTTATTAAACCTGCGGTTCGGGTTACGAATTTTCTGCCCTTATCATCGCTAATAATTAACTGGCAACCTTGAAAATGATTTGTTTCCAATTCGTCACCCTCTTCAATTAGGGCGATTTCAAAATCTTCTAATTGATTTATTCTGCTCAATAAATTAACTCTTTGAATGCTCCTGCGGTGTAAATCATCAACTACTTTTAAGGTAGCTTCAAGATTTAAGACTGGCTTAAAAAATTCCTTTGGCTTTTCAGTTTCCTTAACTTCGTTGGTTGCTTCCACCTTTTTAACTTCTGCCGTTTTCACAGCATCTTCTTTACTTTTGGCTTCAATGATTCCGTTTGAACTTTTCCCATTTAATGAAGGATTTAAAATCACTTCATCTCTTCTTTCTGTGGTGCTTTGCACGCTTCCGTTACTTTTTTCTGCTACTTTCATTTTTTTAAAATTTAAATTGTTAAAAAATCTGTTATACCAATTCGGCAAAACCGCCCATTTGGCTTTTGATAGAGGCAGAAAAATTGTGCGTTGGGCTGGTGAGGCAAGGCTTTGAGGCAAAAAAATACTACCCGCAGCTGAAAGCAAGGTGTGGAGATTTATTTGTCCAAACCCGAAGGGTACGGCCTTGCCTGCCGAAGAGGTTTAAATTTGCCTCAGCAAAAGCCAAAATGAAGTCTTATCCAATGATGGAGTTATAGCATCGCTGTTAAGTAAGGTCTAAATTTTTCTCATTAACTGACAAATGCCGAGAGAAGTGAAACGGACCGAAGCTTTTGCATAGCAGTCTTTAACTTTTCCATCAAAACTGCCTATTCCAGTGCAGACTGGAACGCAGCACCCGAAGGGCAAAAATTTCTTTGACGAAGGAAAAGTGGTTTTTGGTTTTAGATGGAAAGGTGAAATAATAAGTCTGATGAATTAATCTACTTATATCAGCTTTGTTAAAAAAGGTCTGTGGATTATTTTCATAAATGCTGAGAAAAGTGCAACGGCACGAAGCTTTTGGATAGTAGCCTTTAACCTTTCCATCAAAACTGCTTATTCCAGTACAGACTGGAACGCAGCACCCGAAGGGCAAAAATTTCTTTGAGGAACGAAAAGTGATTTTTGGTTTTCGATGGAAAGGTGGAATATTAAATCTACTGGAATGAGCAATTTATATCAGCTTTGTTAAAGAAGATCTATGGATTTTATCATAAATGCTGAGAACAGTGCAACGGAACGAAGCTTTTGGATAGCAGTCTTTAATCTTTCCATCAAAACTGCTTATTCCTGAGTAGTCTGGAACGCAGCACGCGTAGGGCAAAGATTTATTTGAGGAACGAAAAGTGATTTTTGGTTTTGGATGGAAAGGTAAAATTATAAGTCTAGTGGAATGATCGAATTATTTCAGCCTTTTTACGATAAGTCTATGCATTATTATCTTAAATGCTGAGAAAAGTGCAACGGAACGAAGCGTTTGGATGGCAGTCTTAGCCTTTCCATCAAAACTGCTCATTCCAGAGTAGTTTGGAACGCAGCACCCGAAGGGCTAAAATTTCGTTGACGAAGGAAAAGTAGTTTTTGGTTTTAGATGGAAAGCTGGAATAATAAATCTAGTGGAATGATCAACTTATTTCAGCGTTGTTAAAAAGCCTAGGATATATCTGATAATTAATAAATGTGGAAGATAGAAAAAAAGCACTATCTACATTCTCCAAATAGAAACTTAATACCTTTACATCAATCAGATAAGCTAAATACTGAAGTGAAGAATGCATTAGTTTCGGCTGCTTGTCTAGCTTTTGCTTTTAGAGCGTCCACTAAAGACATTCTCCCTTCAAGAATAAAGAAGATATCCTGCGCATCCATACCAATCAAGTTTGTTGATTTCCCACGTGCAAAGGCTTCTAAACCTTGAGTGGTGAAACCTGCATAGCTTATAAATAGTCCTCTCGACCACATGGCCTTGCCACCAACTTTTCCGCTGAATACTAATAGTTCACTTTCAGGAGATTGTCTTGATTGCCATTTTGCTTCCATTAAATAGATATCAGACCCGAGTTCAAAACTTCCATCTATTTCTTCGCCAATAATCCTAAAGGATTTTTTGGCATTCAAACCAAATATATTGAACATCTTATTTAAAAAATCTTGAAAAGCATATCCTCTTGCTTGCGCATCAAAAGATGTTAACCCAATAAATTCTTCTTTCAACTGAAGTATCTCATTTGACCCAATTTCGCTTTTTAAAGGTAGATTTGGTTTACTACTAGGTAAACTATGAAGGAATTCGCCGTTCCAAAGTTCAGGTATCTTAAAGCCTAGCTCAGCTATCTTTTGATTAACTCTCTCTATTTCTTCCCTAGTCAGAGGGGTGCCTTTGTTGCCTCTATAAATTAAAGATGTTTGAACTATACAAAGCATTAACTTACAAAAGCTACTCCTTGCCTGGCCTAGAGTATTATGTAGTAAATTTGATATTGCTGTTTTTTTACTTCCTCCTGTCCACAAGTTACCAATACCGCTTTTTACTGCGCACCCTGAGAAAGATATTGATTGATCTGCATAAGGATGGGGATTAGCGGGAAGGAAATCGTACAGGGATTGAGAAAGTTTGGATAAACTTTGAGTTTCTTTTAAACTTACTGGCATATCATCATTAAAATTAAGATAACGAAAAAGTAACGGGCAAAAAAGAAAGACTAACTTTCACCTTTACATCTAACAAACATAGTGGAAAAAAAATGTATCATTATATTTGATTTAAATCTAACATAAATCACTTAATATTAAAAAGATAAATGGACCTAACTTATAAGCTAACGTGGTAAAATTCTCCAAATCAGTACAAGTTAAAATTTTTAAATTACTATTAGGAGAATGGATAAGAATTTCTAATCAGGCTAATTTTGAAGATGGAATGAGCGTGCTAAACAGCATATGGGATTTACGAGCTATGCCTTCAGAAGACGACCGTTACAGTGACGCTTACGGAGATATAGTTCAGCATACTATTAACAACCAAGATTGGTCAGATGAACAATTATTCATTGACCGGTTAAAAATATATGATAATCAGGAGACCTTTAGAAAATTCATTGAAACCTTCCTAGAACCAAAATATTATAGTGATGAGGAACAACTAAGCTTGGTCAGCTTAGAAATTGATAATGAGTTAGCAAAAGACAAGCTCAGACTTGTAATCGAAGAATATAACGATGTTGGCTTACCAGTTCAAAAAATTTATCAACAGGAGGAAATAAATGATTTGCCTGCTGGCATTAAGAAGAATAATGTACCCTTTTACGTTTTTAAAAATGGATCTCAAGGTAACATTGAAGATAGTGAATATTTTACTTTAGATCCAAACAAGGGCTGGAACGATTATAGTGTTGTATCTGGTTTTGCGTTGGATTATTTTAGTAAAGTTAATGCAAAACAAAGAATAGGTTACCTTAAACTTATCCATAAAGAAGAAATGAAGACTTATCTGGAATTACCGGATAAGTTTTATACACTTTCTCAAGATTTCTGCTCACTCGGAACAACAGAAGACTACTATTTCAATCTACAAAAGATCCTTGGGAGCAAAAATATGATAAGCATTTTAAATGCACTCCAAGACGCTGCTTATTTTACCGAGATACACGATAGTTATGAAAAAAATTCGAATTTCACTTCCTCATTAATTCGAGATGATGAAGCCGAAAGACTTCTTAGGGAAATCAAACCCAAATTAGAAGGCCGAAGTCTAGAGGACTTATATAGTTTTTCGTATAAATTTAAACCAGCATATAGCAATGAAGAAATAAACATTGAGTTTGAACTTAACGATAAAAAACCAATATCGAATCGAATCTTTGCGATAATTGGTAAAAATGGGACGGGAAAAACGCAGTTCATGACGTCTCTACCAAATAACTTCGCTGAAGGAAATAAAGAACTATTTTCAGGAAAAATGCCCGTATTCAGCAAAATCATAGCAGTTTCATATAGTGTATTTGATAATTTTTCCATACCCAAAAAAAGTGCAATCTTTAACTATGTTTATTGCGGACTAAAAAACCAAGAAGGTGAAATAAGAAATAACAAAAGTTTAGTCCTTAGTTTTCATCATAATTGGAAACGAATCATTTCATTGGAGCGAAGTGAAAGGTGGAGAGCAGTATTGTTGAATTTTATAGACCAAAATATTGTTGATAGTTTTATCATCAAAAGAGAAATTTTTAGCATCGGAGGAGATACCTACGATGTAAATTTACAGGGCTTTAATTCAATAAAGAATAACTTGAGTTCTGGTCAAAGTATTATATTATATATTATTACAGAGGTCGTTGCAAATATCAGATTAGATTCCTTGATACTATATGATGAGCCTGAAACACATTTACATCCTAATGCAATTGTGCAATTAATGAACACGATTTACGAATTGGTAAACGAGTTTGAATCTTACTGTTTAATCGCTACTCACTCTCCTTTAATAGTTCGCGAACTGTTTTCCAAAAATGTTTATATTATGGAGCGCGATGGAAATATTCCATCCATTAGACGAATAGGCTTAGAATGCTTTGGCGAAAACCTAAGTGTTATTACTGATGAAGTATTTGGCGATAGAGAAATTCCAAAGCAGTATAAAAAAATAATTACTGAACTCGTTGATCAGGGTAAAACATATGACGAAATAGTTAAATTGTTAGAATTTGATGAATATCCCCTAAGCTTAAATGCAAGTATATTTATCAAAAATATTATAAAATATAGACTAGAATGATAAATGTTGATTCATATAATAAAAATGCCTTTGAATTTTACAAAAAAGTTTGCCAAAAAAAAAGAAACCCAGATGTAGATCCAAATTATAAAAACCGCTTGCTTGAGCTAGATGTCAATATAGGTCAATTTTTTGACAACTATGATTTAGCTTTTTCAGGAAATCTTTTAGAAAATCTTAATCCATATGGATATGTAAATCCCAACGCTGATGATCTCTGCAAACTCTACAAATATAGTAGCGCTACGTTACAGAAGCTAAAGACTATTGTAACAACCACTAAAAACGGGAGAAAAGTTCAGTGTCAGAACTGCACAATGAATGAAGTTAACTCTTTAGATCACCTTCTGCCAAAGGAGAAATTTCCCGAATTTGCTGTTAATCCTAAAAATTTATTTCCATGCTGCTCAAAATGCAATAGTTACAAAGGAGATTTATGGCGAGATAATGGAGTCAGAACCTCATTAAACCTGTACATAGATAGCTTACCACATGTACAATATTTGTTCGTAAATGTGGAAATAGGGAATTCCTATATGGAAACAGATTTTTTTCTTGATAACAAAAACGGTATTAATGAAAAACTTTATGAGCTAATCTCTAGCCACTATAACAATCTACACCTCTTAGAAAGATTTTCTGAAGCAGCAGATGATGTAATAACTTCATTCAAACATATAGTCGAATCGGCAAGAGACAAACTCACTCTATTAGAAACCAGGCATTTATCGAAAAGTATTATCGAAAAAGAAAAAACTGCTTTCGGCTCAAATTACTGGCAATCTATACTGAAACTTGCTTTGATCGACAATGATGATTTTTTAATTGAATTCGATTAATTAAAGTAAAATATTTAATGATTAATTTCTTAAAAAATATTTTCCGAGATATAAAACCTTAAACTCTAAAATCATAGATTAATTTGAAACATTAAAGTGCATGAACTAAACTCCATTCTTTATCATCAAATATAAGGTTCGCTTTCAGCGAACGTGTTCGATCTAATTTCATTCTAGACAATTCAGAAAATGGCGTTAAATTCTTAAACGAAATTTCGTATGTAACCACCGCACTTTTACCATCTTCTTGGATATCAATGTTCGTGACGGCATTAACAACTTCCTCAGCAACTTTAACCCGTTGAACCTTGCTTCCCTTATCGTCAGCGGTTTGTGGAAGTAAGTAGAGCGATGCTTTATCAGTGAAGGTTATAAATGGTTCACCAATATCTTTTGATGCTTGGGTTAATTGTACTTTTAGCATCCCAGATTTCTCCGAACCCAAGTCAAGCATTCTTTTTGCCTCTTGAGGATCTGCCGTATAGATTTCATAATCCACAACTTTTGGATACTCCTTTCCTTTTTGTATTAATTCGAGCGCTGTTTTTGAGTCCAACGTCTCATTAGACTTACACGAAACGATGAGCAAAGCGAAAATTAATAAGTTAAAAAAATTTCTCATAACAATCAGTTTATAAGTGGGTTAGATAGCCTTGAATAGTATTAAACGCATCAATTGTAAAAGTATTACAATTTTTCGTCAAAAAAAAAGAGCCTGATTAAAGGCTCTTTTCTAAATCTAAATACTCATTTTTCTTCTTTTTGCTTGCTTTTGCTTGGGTTTTTCACCATCCGCATCGGCCTTTTGTTCTTGTTTCTTTGCTGGCTTAAGACTTGGCGAAGTACTTTTTTCAATACCGTCACTAACCTTTTGTACACTCTGCCTCTTAACCATGTGCATTTTTTGATCGTAAACATTTATATTCTTATACTGAGGAACAGCTTCAATGTAATATTTAGCATCTGCACCATCTTTTTGAATAGTGACTTGTTGCGCATTTCCTTTTTGTAAGGAATTAAGAAGTTGTGTCTTTTGCTCAGTATCCCCTAATTCCTTTATAGGGTAGTTGCTCAGGGTTTTTTCTAGATAATAGCCATATTGTTCACTAAACTGCTTTAGCTTAAAGTTACCCCTATCGTCGGAGTTATCAAAGTCAATCTTTAACCAGGCGCTGTATTTCTGACCTTCTTTATTCAACAGGTCTTTATGAACCGATCTTCCCTCCAAAAGATTAAAAGCTTCTTTTGCTGTCACGCCATTCCCTTTATTCACATAAAACGATTGGATTTTATCTAACTCCGGCTTCCCATTTTGCAATGCAGCATCGTAACGATTAAAAAAATACATGTCCGTGCTGTCGGACTTTTTAAAATGGAGGGTGTAATCCATTTTATTGTTAAAATGTGGAATTTCAATTTTGAGTTGAAACTCATTTTTTTGATCCTTGATGTTTTTTTCCAAAGCTTCGTTAAGCTGGTCTCCGAATCCAAAATACTTTAAATTGGATTGTAAAAATTCTAGATTTTGTGCATTCATAGCATTGTTATTTATTAAGTGTTGAAAATTATATTGCAGTGCATTTTTTAAAGAAAATTTCACCATGTTATCAAAGACAGTGGTATTGTCGTGTACAAATTGATCTGCATCAAATTCTTTCCTAAAGCAGTTTAAATCTGATGAATACCGTATGTCACTGCCCTCTTCCACAACTACCCATTTTTTGCCTAGTTCAATTTCTTCCATTAGGAATTCTTGAATCTTAGTTGAGTTTTCAATCGAAATATTCATGTGTTATAAATTAAGAGGTTTTGCATCCTCAATGTCAGCCTGCTTAACCTTTAAGTATAATTGCCTTCCACCATTTCTCTCATATACCTCTACAAAAAGGGCTTTATCTTTTGCCATGGCGAACTTTTTCAAACCAAAAACGTATCGTTGAGACTGCTGCCCAAAAACAGTTTTGTTTTCGATACCATAGGAATATACCGGTGAAATCTCTTGTTCTTGTGTAACTGTACGTTTTGCTGTTTTAAGATCGCGTACATAGAAGCGGATGAAATCTACATCATAATTGATGTTCGATCCATTTTTAAGATTTAGTCTAAAGAATAGCACATTATCAGCAATGGTTATGTTTCCTAAATCAGAACTTACCTTCCCGCTTTTAGTCCGTGCAACTATTTTAAGTCTCGTTTCTTCGGCAATTTTTTCACTGACTATAAACAGAGGATTTAAATCTGCAACCTTAGGAATTTCATTAAAAACAACAGGCTTTAGCTTTTTTGTCCGACCGGCTCTTCCGTAAGAAAATGCTATCGGAAGCTTGTAGATACCTCCATCCATCGTATTAACCTCTAAATTTGTAAATTGAAATTCCTTGTCAGTAGCTTTCAAAAGCAATAAATTTCCGTGTTTGATTTCAGCTTCTATTTTATTCCCAACTAATAAAGGGCTTTGAATTTCAGACGAAAATTCTATAGAAGTAATTTTATTATGGTTGACATATATCGTGTCTTGAGCGAATGATACTATTGGCAAAAGGCTCACTGATAGAATGATTTTTAATATTTTCATGATGTAGTAATTATTGGTTTCGTAAATTATTATCTCTAAGCAATAGCTGATAGCCTGCTTTCACTTTCACCCTTACTTGCTTAACTTTTCTCCCAAAAAGTCCTTTTGCAGCGGTTATACCTGCACCTGCTACCTGGGCGGAAACAGATGGATCCATCGTCATAATCTGTAAACTTTGAATAGCGTCATCTACACCTTTTTTAGAAGCGTCGCGAGTGATTGCACCAGGAATATATAACCCTTCCAATCCATCTAAATCATAAGCAGAAAGAGAAACTGGCAGAATAGAATTTTTATATCTAAGCGTGGCAATGTTTATTTTTAATCGTTCATCGTCCACATTTGCAATACCGTAGATAAATTCATTTTTAGGAATCAGTATTCCATGAACCGTTATGCTGTCTAACAGCCGTAATTTCACAACTGCACCCGATACAATGTCTTGATCTTGATGTACCGTTGCCTGAATCGCATTCCCTATTACAGCATGGTCATTTACGTTTGAGGTTAGCGCAAGTAAATTTTCATTTTCCTTGCCATCGATTACGCGAACTGCAAAAGCATTATTTGATTTATCACTTTGCTTATTCGTCATTTTTTCCCTAGCTCTATTAGGATGCTGGATATCTAAAATCTTTTCTAAAACGGCATTTAACTTTGTCATCTCCATTTCGTCACCCTCACCGTTATTTAGATTTTCCATAAGGTTTTCGAGTCGATTCACATCATTACTCATATTTTCCGAATGCTTAGATTTTTCGATCTTAGTTGGAGCATAGCTGCTTTCTGAACTATTTTGTCTGTTCATTTCAGCATTAATTAATGACAGTCTTTCGTTAATTTTTTGTTCGTTAGGATCGGTTATGCTTCCATTAGAAGCTGAAAATGCTAAAGGGTTATACGCTTCATCACTTCGAGCTTCGTCTTTTTGCTCTTTTGCAGAAGCTTCATAAATGCTAAATTTATCCTGCTTTTCATCAGCATTGAATTTTGCTTGAGGAAGCTCCGTATTATATCCTTGTTTTGGTCCAGGTAGATTGTTAATATGTAAACCTTTCCCCCCACCTAGAGCCCAAAAGGCCATACTCACAAAAGGTAGAACTAAGAGGGGTAATACCATTAAGAACTTTCTTGTCTTTAGCGTTTCCGCTGATTTTTGATTTTCCATAATTTGAATTTTTATTGATGTTTATGAACTAATTGAGTGAACTGAATAGTAAGTACAAGCTAATCGCACTAAAAAAGATGCTTATCCCAATTAGAAGGATTTGCTTTTGTCGTTTAGAAAAGTGTGCAGTCTTTTTATTTAAATAGGTGGCGACATTAAGTTGCGACTGAATTATTTTATTAGCGATTTTCTTTGCAATCAATTCTTGATGTAAAGTTTCCTTAATCGCTTTTGATGGTCTTTTTTTGAACAGCATAATATATTAGCGTTGAATGGTGGTGTCCCTGTTATTTATTGTTTTCCAATTTTCAATCAGAAAACCATGCGGATTATTATCAGACCTACTTACATTTCTGATAAAACCCTCTGTTACGAGGTTCCTTGTGGTAGTTGATGTTGCTCGAATGAGCTTTTGCGAGGCAAAACATTTGAAGAAGTATGGGTATTGATTAATGTCTAATTGGACACTATCCACATTAATTTCTTGGCTAATATTTGCCGCTATTAGATTGGAATAATATCCATTTTCCCTTAAGTTATCATATTGAGCTTTAGCAGATCCATCAGCTAGATAAAGCGCTTTACTAATGTTTGTTTGTATTACCTTTTCGTCCGGGTCAAGTGTAAAGAAATATTGGTGAAAAGTCTTTACATGGTCTTTGGCTTCTACCTGAACATTGTCTTTTCTCCCTGCGGAAAATGCTTCGAGGGCTTTTCCATTCGCTAGAATGTACACTCGGTTTTGTGCAGTTTGTACGGCTTGAAAACTTTTAGCTAATGCGAAGCATGAAATGATGAGACACACAACAATGACCACAATGCTGAATAACTTGATGTGCTTAAATGCGCTATCGATATTTTTGAGTTGCTGAAACATAATTTTGATTTTAGAGATTTACTTGCCTGATAATTTATCTACTTGGAACTTGGATTGGCTTGCGCCACCTTTATCGAAATAGCCTGAAGAATTTCCATTGCTAGCCATTCCTTGAGTAGTCTTTCCGCGCTGGTCTCCCAATGAGTCTGCTACCATTCCTGATGCTGCAGCACCCGTTGACATGATTTGGTTTGTCGAACTACTCACGATAGAATTAACTTTTTGAAGAAGTCCGTTTCCGCCGCCAGCATGAACGATATAATTGGCTACTCCCGGAACAGTAAAATAACCGACTATTCCAATAACCATAAAAATGAGATAGGCTGTATCATTGGCGCTAAAAAACGTATCGCCAGAAGATTGAACTTGAGAGATGTCAAGCTTTAACATATTTTCTTGAACTTTCCCTAGAATAGAGCCGAATATATTAGCGACAGGAAGCCACAAAAAAACGTTTACATATCGGGCTAGCCAAACTGTTAACGTATGTTGAAACCCATCAAACACGGCAAAGCCAAAAACTAAGGGACCAAGAATGCCTAGAACGATTAAGTAGAATGTGCGTATGGTATTGATGCATAACGCAGCAGCCTCATAAAGAACTTGCAAAATCTCGCTCATCCACTGCTTGATAGAGTTTCGGAAATTATAGGATTGCTTATCCATCCAAAACTTAATATCGTTTCCTAAACTTTCCATTACGCCTTCATCGGATGCTGAATTTTCGGGATGGGTATATTTATACCATTTTTCTCGATTGCCACTTCCAGTTTCTCCTTCATACATATTCCACGCTTTAGAATTCTTTACAGCATCTTGTTTCTTTTTCAGCAGCACGGAAATTGCTTTATTTGAATCGTTTACCATACCGCCGGTTGCACTTACTACGGGTTGAAGCACTCCATTCATCACTGCCAATACTGAGGGGAAAAGAAGAATAGCCAACCCCAATGCAAATGGACGAAGCAGAGGGTAAAAATCTATTGGTTCTGCAGCTGCGATTTGTCGCCAAACCCTAGATGCGATGTACCACAATGCTGCAAACCCTGCTATTCCCCTTGCAACACCAATTAGTTTACTGCATAAGGGAATCATATCTTTATACACCTGATCTAAAACAGATTGCAATCCATTTATATCACCTGCCACCCCTTGCGCAAATATTTTTTCAGGCAAGAAGCTCCCAATAACCACCAAAATGATGGTCATAAATTTTAAATTTTTCATACAATCTGATTTAAGGTTTTATCTGATAGAGTCTGATTGATGTTTCTACGTCTCGTTTCTCTTTAGCTCGCTGAAGTACTAAAAGATTTGTATTTCTGTTGAAATCCCTCAAAAACTCAAGCTTATTCTCAGTTTCGTCGAAAATTCTATCTATGGCAGAGAGACGTTCGTCATCACTCATGCTCAGTTTTGAAGAAGTAATAACCGTTGCTAATTCATCTAGCTGTTGAAGACTACGATTGAATAGATTACTATAAACGTTTCCTATATAACCAATTTCTTGCGGCGTGAAAGTTCCACTGTGCTTAAACTTGTTGAAGGCTTTTTTATATTCAGTGATAATGTTTTTCTGATAGTTTACAATATCTGCAACACGTTTATAATTCTTAATTGCCGGACTAACAGACATCAGCCCATCTATAAAAGCTTCGTGAAGGTTGAAGTTGCCTTCGGATATATTTTTGATGGTTGAGTATCCTTTGCTGACAATTTGATATCCTTTTTTCATATCTGTAAGGATATTTTTAAGCTGACTTAACTTTTCATAGTTTAAGATGAGCTGTTTAACCTCGGCTGATTGTGCCCTAGAGAAGCTTGCTGTGCAAACTATAATCAATATGATCCATATCTTTTTCATGGTTTATTAATTAATGATTTGATAAAGTTCTTGAGAAGATTTAGCGTTTTTTAGTTCCTGCTGCCGTTGTAATTTCAAGGTTTTGATATCATTAAGAAATGATTTTGTAAAGCGAAGCTTGTCCTCCATTCTCTCATGAATGCCATCCAAACGTTCGATCCTTTCATCATCCTTCATAATAACTTTACCCGATGTTATTATCAATAATAATTCGTCCAAATCGAGATTACATTCTTTGGATAGCTTAGCTCTAACATCCCTGAAATAGCTTTTATCCTCGGCGGAGAATCCGTTTAAGGTGTTTAATGTATTCAGATCAATACTGATCGTGGCTTGCCACTTTATAATTTCAGCGATCTTTCCATTTTTTGCAATTGCCGGATTGACATTTTCTAAAGAGTTGAAAAAATCTTGATGTAAGTTGAATTCTCCTTTTGAAAAACTCTTAATACCGTTAATTCCTTTGCTAGCGATATCATATCCTTTCTTTAAATATCCGCTGTAAAGTTTTAAGGCAGCTAATTGCTGAATGAGATACTTTTCTTGTGTTTTTTTCTGACGAAAAACTTCATCCCAAGTCTGGCTTTTGGCGTTCAATGAAATGCAAGCCAATATTATAAACAACATCGTTTTCATATCAATTCACTTGAATTCCATACAATTTTTGAACATCTTGGATTTGTTTCACACTCCTAGATCGTTGTATGCTCAACAGCATATTCTGAGTGTTAAAATCTTTCAAATCGGCATAATTCACATCTATACGATCTGCGGCAAGATTGATTAATTCCAGCCTTTTTGCATCAGTCATTTGTGTTTTAAATGAGTTTACCACGAGGAGTATCTGATCGAGATTTTTAACACTTTCATTTAAAATACCCGAATACACGTTGAAAATGTATTCTAACTCTTGAGCTGTAAAATTTTTATCCTGTCTGGCTAAATTCCATGCTTTTCTATATTGTTCAACCAGAAAAACCTGCTTGGTGGTGATGTCTTTTATCCTTTGGTAATAAGTAATTGCTGCTTTTACTTTCCATAAATCGGTATAATATTTACTATAAAGATCTTTTTGTCTTTCCGACCAGTCCGATATTTCAGTTAGCTTTAGTTTTGAAAGTTGATTTTCCATTACTTTCTGCGCATTTTGAAGCCATATTGTTTCATTTTGCATTCGTTGTATTTTAAGATCGACAGCTTTCACTACCTTCTTTACTCCTGCTTTAATTACTTCAAGAATTGCTACTTGGGCATTTGCCTGGCCGATCGGTAAGGATACCATCAGAATAATCATGCTTGCTGGCATGTAAATCATAAATTTTTTCATATCATTTTTGATTATAGTTAATACTTAGTTCTTTGTTCTAGAGCGAGTGCGGCTATTCCTTTCTGAATACTGCCATATTTTTTAGTGTATTCCTGCACCACCATTTTTTCGCTTTCTTCGGTTGTGTAGGTCAAGTACTCTTCGGGGCTAACCTCCGTACGATAAACTTTACTAACCTGCCCACCTAGACTTATAAATACTTCCTTATATTTTAATTTTGGGTCATTAGCTTTGTTAACAGACAGAATTTGCACTTTCTCTTTGTCCGTTAACCCCAGTAGGTCTTGTATTAAATCGAACTTGTTCTGGTATTTCGATTGATCCAAAAGAATTTTGCAATCAGAATTATTGATAATGGTTTCTTTAACTATGGGTGAACTTATAATGTCCTCTACCTCCTGAGTAACGATAACAGCCTCACCAAAAAATTTGCGAACTGTTTTAAAGAGATACTTGATGTATTCGGCCATTCCTTCTTTAGCAATTGCTTTCCAAGCTTCTTCAATAAGGATCATTTTTCTCACCCCTTTTAGCTTCCTCATCTTGGTAATGAAAGTTTCCATTATAATTAAAGTCACCACAGGGAAAAGAATAGGATGATCTTTTATATTGTCAAGTTCAAATACAATAAACCTTTCTTTTAAAAGCTCTAGATTTTCGGTGGCATTTAACAAATAACCAAACTCTCCATCTTTATAAAAAGGCCGTAACACATAAAGCAGATTATCCAAATCAAAATGCCGTTCCTTTACATTGTCAATTTTTAATTGCGCAGCAAATTCATTTTTCAGGTATTCATAAAAAGTATCAAAGCATGGAAATAGATCAGCGCATCGTGAAACTTTTTCATAATATCCTTGCAATGCATTGGATAAAGCCACATATTCTGGACGTTCTAAAACTTCATCTTCTTTTTTCCAAAGCGCGAGTATCAAACTTTTTAAGCTTTCTTTTTTCTCTGTATCAAGGGTTGCGCCATCACTTATATAAAATGGATTAAAACGTATCGGATCAGCCTCGTCGTAAGTAAAGTAATAACCACCTACCAGATCGCACAGCCCTTTATAACTGTGACCCACGTCCACTAGTAAAATATGGGTTCCCTGTTCATAATAACTTCTAACCATGTGATTGGTAAAAAATGATTTTCCCGAACCTGATGGGCCTATTATGAATTTATTACGGTTGGTGCAAATGCCCAATTTCATTGGCTCATCTGAAATATCTACGTGTATTGGCTTTCCTGTCAAACGGTCTCCAAGCCGAATACCTATTGGGCTGATGGATGTTCTGTAATTTGTCTCGAGATTAAGAAAACAAGAAGCTTGTTCTGCGAAGGTGTTAAACGTATCATTCATTGGAAAATCAGACTCATTACCCGGCAAACCAGCCCACCATATTTGAGGTGCACCATCAGTTTCCTGTTTTGCAATAGCATCCATTTGCGCCATGGCGGATGAAATACTTGTTCTTATCTCTTTTGTTTCATTAGGATTATCAGTCCAAGCAAGCACATTGAAATGAGCCTTAACAGGTAAGCGCTGTTGACCTATCGCTTCGTTTAAAAAATCTTGTGTAGCATCTCTACCAATCGCATTTTCGCGAGAATATGCAGACAACGATTGTAGCCTAAGTCGTTTTGCCTCTAACTGTTTTAGCGTTTTTGCCGCATCATCTATAAAAATATACTGATTAAAAATGTGGTTGCAATTGAGTAACTGTCCGAGTGGAGAGGAAAAACCAATGCTACTTTTGGTTCTATCTGTACTGTATTTGTCGTAATTAATTCGTGATCCACACAAAGCAGGCAGATTTTCTGCATCCGCTAAACTGTATAATTGACAATAATTTGCGCCAATCTTAATTCCATCTTTTAGATGAATATCCCTTAACGTAGCTTGTTCAGATTGATCTAACAAAAAACAATAGCGCTCAATCAGTCCCGTTTTCTTATCAGTACCTGCAAGTTCGTCAACAGACAAACGTTTCATATTTACAAAGCCACTGTCAAGCATTATGCGTTCAAACTGATTAGCTTTATCGTTAAAATCATCGATAAAGTTTGCCTTTAGCATTTGATTGGGTACAATCGATTTCCTAAATAAATTTGAAAATGCTGACGTTGAATTTCTTCTTCCTTCTGGCTTTTTAGATAAAAAGATATAACCACTATGTTTTAGAAATGGCCGTTCGTTAAAAAACTGTTCGCTTGCACCAGATAGAAAGCTTGCCTTAACATCCTCCAATTGCGATTTACCTAAGAAGTCTGCGTTATAGGTATCTTTGATAAACCAATCTTGTTTGTGAAAACAGGAATGTTTCGGAAGAACACGTATTGCCTTTACCCAGGCCTGATGAAATGCCTCATATTCGCTGTTTGAAAGTGAGAAGATTTCTGGAAGACTTACCTCATAAGCAATAGTTAAATCGCCGAATACAGATAAGATGGAGTTGTCTTCCACTTTATAAATTGGAAACATTTTCTCTATATCAATTGCGTTAGCCATTGCTACCCCCTTCTTTTTTAGTTTGATAACTGCTACTTAGATGAAGGAATATTTTTCTGGATTTGAACCTGATAAAGTTTGGAATGTATCGCTTGGCAGCTTTTTTCAATAAACCATATTCACCGTACTTGTGGCTCAGCGCATATACCTTGATAAATAAGACAGATCCGCAGAGTACTATTATCCCAATACAAAGCAAAAGGTTAAGGCCAATAATATACATTGTCGCAAAAAGGACAAGAAGAACTACTAAGCCGATTGCCAGATAACTAATGTATTGGGCTTTTAAGCCTTTAAATTCTATAGGTTTATTAATTCCCTTGTTGATTTGATAGATGCTTGCCATAGCCTAAATTCCAAAAAATGATTGAAGAACAGTAGCAACTATTACCAAGAACACACAGCTTCCAAACCATGCCGAAGCAACTTTACCAGTGTCATGATCGCCCCCATTCCACTTTTGGTAAACTTTAATTGCACCGACTAATCCTGATACAGCACCAATGGCATACATAAGATTGGTTCCAGTACTAAAATACCCCTTAACTTTATTAGTTGCTTCGTTTATACCAGCATTACCATCTTGTGCGTAAAGAGATGTTGTTACAATTAAAAGAATCATTATGACGGCGGTGCACGTTACTGCTTTGTGATTAGTCTTAAAAAAATTTGAATTAGTTTTCATTTTAGTTGGTTTAAAAATTGTCATCATTAAATACATCGGCATCTTCCGAACTGAATCTTAATTCATCAGCCGCTAAAGTGCTCTCATTGGGATTATCCTTTGTTTCACCAAGGATGTTTTTTTGAATGGGCTCCGAATCAGAACAATCCGAGTTTGGCTTTTTATGATTAATGAGCGAAACGATTTCCAACCTATAATAAGTAAGAATGACTATGGAATAATATCCGGTGACCAGAATGGCCAAGGCTGAAAAGTATTGCAGCCAAGAAATTGATGATAACATAAGCCTGTATTTAAATTACAGCTTCAGTGCTGTAACGAAGGCAAATGTGGATGGAATTGGGTTTGTGCTTTCACACCTTGAGGATGAGGTGTGGGTTTTTAGAGGGGAATTAGATCGTATAGCTTGTTTATCAGAAAAACGACAGGTTAATGAGAATAAAAATCATCTTTTATAAAGCTTGTCTTATCGAGGTTATTTTCAAAAAGCCTATATAAAGCTATAGCTCAAAAAATTGCTTTTATTAAACGTTGTAATGTTTTTAAACCCTTGAAGCTGACCGTGATAAAATTTTAATATGTATTTTCGGACGAATTTGTACATTCTATTACCGACTATGAAAAAATTACTTCTAGCATTCGCAAATATCTTTTCCCAATTCGCTCATGCTCAAAAGCAGACGCAATTAGATCTCGAGAAAGTAGACCAAAAAACAGGAAATCCAATTGGGTGGAAATTGTCATTTTATCCAGGTCAGGAAAAATCATATAAAATACAGCTTGACAGTACTGTTAAACAACAAGGCAAGCTTTCAATAAGTATGGAGAAGATTGCCAACGATTCAAATTATGGCGCCATCGATTTTCCCATAAATGAAGCCTTCGAGGGCAAGGAGATCACTTTAAAAGGCTTTGTAAAGATTGAAAATGTTAACTCTGGGTATGCAGGTTTATGGATGCGTTTTGATGATGCTCAAGGGAAAGCTAGAGCGTTTGAGAACATGAACAAAAATGGATTAAAAGGCACAAAATCTTGGCAACCCATTTCTATCACTTTACCCTATGATGGAAATTTTGCAACCTCTTTGCATTTTGGGGGCATATTGGTGGGAGATGGAAAGGTATGGTTCGACAATTTGAAGGTTTTTATTGATGGAAATCCAATTGAGAAGGCTAGGGTGAAAATTTTCCCAAAAGCAGTAACAGATACATCGTTTGCTTCGTCTTCTGGAATTAAGGTAATAGATTTGAGCGAGCAACAGATTAAAAATTTGACTATTGCTGGGGAATTTTGGGCTTTCTTAAAGTATTACCATCAGAGTGTTGCTGCTGGGGAATATAATTGGGATGCGGAACTATTTAGGTTGCTGCCTCAGGTAATAAAGTCTAAAGATAATAAGATGCTTAGCTCGGCTTTGGAAATATTTCTGGATAGGCTTCCTAAACCAAAAGTTTGTATTGATTGTGCGAAGCTATCACTAGCAAAGCAAGAGATTAAGCCAAATTACGGATTCTTGTTGGATGGGAAAGTTCTCGGCACCTCGCTTACTAAAAAACTTAATTATGTTAAGGACAATAGAAATACAAAAACTAACTACTATGTAAGCCTATTGCGTATCGGTAATCCAGATTTTACTGTCGAAAAACCTTATTGGAACATGAGCTATCCCGATGCAGGGTATCGAATACTTTCACTCTATAGATACTGGGCGATGATAAATTACTTTTACCCTTATCGCGATGTGATTGGTGAAGATTGGAATAAAGTCTTATCGTCTTCTTTGCCTGATTTTATAAATGCTAAAAACGACCTTGATTATTCACTTGCAACGTTAAAAATAATCTCAAGAGTTAAAGACACACACGCGAATATTTGGGGATATAATAAAGCAATGGACGATTATAAAGGTAAATACGCTGCACCTTTTCAGGCAAGATTTATAGAGAACAAATTAGTAATTTTAGCTTTGCACACTGATACCCTTGATGTTAGAAAAGTTCTTGTATTGGGAGACGTAATTTCTAAAATAGACGGAATACTGGTAAAGGATCTCGTTAAAAAATATTTGCCGATTGCTGCCGCATCAAATTACGATACCCAATTGAGAGTTCTATCCACAGACTTTTTGCTCAGGAGTAATCAAAGCAAACTTAAACTAACAATACAACGAGGGAGCAAAATATTTGACTATGATGTACCAATGGGAAGCATATGGTTAGCCTATAAAGACGAACTAAGAGATAAGTCTGTTGCCTATAAAGTATTCGACAATAATATTGCATTGGTTTATCCCGGGAAGTATAAAAACTCAATGCTCCCTGAAATAAAAGAAGACTTTAAAAAAGCAAAAGGTATGATTATAGACATGCGTTGTTATCCTTCTGATTTTATGCCTTACAAGTTTGGAGCTTACTTGAAAGAACAACTAACTCCTTTCGCAAAATTCACAATCGGATCGCTATCTTTTCCAGGATCATTTAGATTTTCAAATCCGGTCGAGAATGGTGGATCGCAATCAGAATTAAATAGGGAAATCGACCATTTTAAAGGAAATGTGGTAGTAATTGTGAATTCAACTACCCAAAGCCAGGCTGAATTTACCACCATGGCATTCCAGAGTTCCCCAAAGGTTAGGGTAACTGGCAGTACTACCGCTGGCGCAGATGGAGATGTATCTCAAATAATCTTACCAGGCGGTATCTACACCATGATATCTGGTATTGGAGTTTATTATCCAAATGGTACACCTACGCAGCGGGTGGGTGTGAAAATTGATTACCCAATTTATCCGACCATAAAGGGAGTTGCGGCCGGGAAAGATGAGTTGATGGAAAAAGCTATCGAAATTTTGAAAAAGGGATTTTAAAACAGTTCAAAATCATATCTCGACGTTAAAATAATGCTACTTTAATTTTTTTAGCATCCATTGCTGGCCAGAGGTGCCTTTATCAACCAAAAGCTTTAAATTGTCTCGACCGTCCAATTCATCATTTGTGCTCAACAAAAACGTTGGGGAACTACTCGGGAGAATCTTATAATTTCTTGAATTTGAGGGTAAAATTCGCCATTGTTGAACATATGTATCTCCACTTTCGCTAATCTGAACACCAGTTGCGAAAAAATTACTTTTATCAATGACTTCTAGCACTTTTTTATTTGCGCTTTGGGGTGCTATCTTATAATTACCATTGCCTGTTTCCGTAATTTGCCAACGTTGATTTTTACCATTACTATCAGTATACACCCCAACTTTATCTTTATCCCTTAGTTCACCCCCATTGACGTTTAGACTTCCACCGGAAGGCCTAGCCGATACTATTTCATAAATACCATCGGTTAACGATTTAAAATTAAAATTGATTACCGGCTTTCCATTATCAAAAACATATGGATAGGAAAAATTGGAAACGTTGCCATTACCCATTATTAGGCCAATTCTTAACACATAGCTTCCAGATGGAGTTTCGAAATCGCTGAGTGGCATGGATATCCTAAAAGAATTACCTTCTGGCTTCCTAGACCAAGCAACGGCATCATAATCATTCTCGCGGGAGTCAGGATCTTGATAAATGTTAACATCAGTTACAACATCAGTTGTCGAAAAAGTTCCGGAAATAATAAAATCCCCATTATCTACCCTTCCATCTAATGAGGTTAGCGCAGCATCAGAAGCCTTGTAAAATGTCTTCTTAATTTTTGAAAATATCTGACACTTATCAAGAATAGCGGCTCCCGCCCTATTTATAAAAGTTGGGTCTGAGCCAAACACATAATTACCGGTACCTAATAAGTTTTTCCCTAAAGTACGATCTTCCGTTTTTGTCTCCTGGGAATGTGGCAGATTTAGACCGTGTGCTAACTCATGCATCATTCCACCAAACCATTTCGCTACTAGTCGACCTTTAGAATTATCTTGTCCAAGATATTTAATATCAAATTCAGGATAATCTAGCGCATAGCAGAATTTGCCTAAACCGTAAAAAGGCGCATCCGCGTGATCAATATCATTAACAGAAGAAATAACGAGATAGTGATCTCCGGTTGCTATTGTTGGGTTTGCCGCAAAATAGTTTTTTATTTCTGCTTCAATTGTCCCTTTGTATTTATAGGTATAACTGCTTGCGGTGTAGGTGCCGTGAATAACAGTAATACGTACTGATGAGGTATCGGTGCATTTTACCGAAAGCCCAAATGTATTGTTAAAACCGTTTCTTATCATGTTCGATCTATAGTATTCTTGTCCATATCTCAAAAATTTACTTAAACGTTCTTGATAATTAGGTAAAATTGACCTGTCTGTCGGTACAAAATAAACAACATTCAAACTATAAGCGTTTTCTGAGATGTAGTCATTGTTCTCTACAATCGGCGTATTTAAAATGATGTTCTTGCTAGTAGCTAAGTTTGTAATTTTGTTTTGCGGTTCGTTGTTACATGCCGCTATGAGTATAGTAAAACATAGTAATGATGTAGAAATATATTTTTTGAAATTACATGTCATATTTTATTAGCTCTTATAATTTGACCTATTAAAAGTACGGATAGTTTCTTTCACTTTCCATAAACTCCTTGATATGATCTCTCAAAGTACCCCCGTTTCTAGAGATTTTGAATTACCAAAATTCAGTAGTCTTAAAAATCTTTGCAAAAGCCGCTGTTTGATAAATGAATTTTTCATCAGATTATCGCAAACTCATTCCATTAATCAAATGGTAACTTTAGTTTTTGATAATAAGTAAATAATGTTTTAAAACACGCTTGTTCTAAGTGCTAATCTTGATTCGTCTTTGATGATTTTAACTGATGAATTTTTAGTATAGTTAATCTAAGAAAACTGTATCCGCTTCAACTCTGGTTTATCCAATTCTAATTTGCTATCCATCTTTTTTGTTAGAGACGTTTTGAGGCGATCCAAAAAGACTGTTCTTTCCTTTTTTCTGTTAGTGATGTCAGTGTACTTGTGGTAGTAATATTTTAAATCGACCTGCAAAATATTTTGAAAATAAAGAATGACACTTTTCATCTGTACATTGCCATTGTTGAAAGACCCGCTTTCTACCAAAGCATATAGTAGTTCTACCAGATCGGTTTGATTGCCTGTCCATAAGACCGGAGAATCTACTTTAATTGCACAATCCCCATTCGCTTCCTTACATTTTGTTAATAAAAATTCCTGAAACTGCTCATTTGCTAGTAGCTTGGAAACTTTATAATCATGACTTGTGGAAAATCCCTCATCCCCTTGAAAATCATCAATTTCGGTGTAGATTTCAAAATTGCCTCGAGTAAAATAAAAGCTATCTGAATAATTAGAATTTGAGCGATAGTATTGGTAAAATACCTGATTCATATCGAAGAACCGTTTCAAGTCTGCTAATTGAATCGAAATATATGCTTTCAAAATTTCTTCGCTTCCAGTTGGCTTTTTAATGTGGAAGTTATAAATACTGATGTAGTAAATGTATTTGCTGTAAAATTTAGGCTTAATGTATTTAAAGAACTCTATCTCGTCATCTAAACTTTCAAAAAAATACCCAGAAATGTATTTCTTAAGTATGGCTAACGCTTTTTTACATAATCCAATGGCATCCTGTAAACGCTTACACTCAGGAACCTGTTGTAGAGATAATTTATAAAGTTCTGTTTCGAGCGCATGAGATAACCTTTCTGCAAATGATTTCATAAATATTACTTAAGTGAGTTCTGCAGTGCCTGTTCACTGGCTTCCTTAATCACATTTGCAGAACGATAGTAAAGTTTTATCCATTTATCGGTAATTGGGACAACAAAAATCGGCAAATAATGGATAAACGAAATACCTTAAAAGTGGTATATGCCTACCTCAAAAGAAGTATATTATGGCTTAATGACTTGTTAAAGAGTGTTTAAGTGATTATTCCTCTAAAATATGTAACACCTCCACCCTATTTGAGGCACCGGTTTTTTCAAAGACATTTCTGAGGTGTGCTTTAACTGTATGTGTAGAAATAAATAGCATTTCTCCAATGAGTTGATATTTATAACCATGCTTTATCAATCGAATTATTTCAACTTCTCTATTGGTTAAATTATACCTGCCTGCGTTCTTATCAAAAATATCAGTTCTGTCGTCATTAGCCGATATTTGACTTAGCTGCTCAAATTCAATTCTAGCTTTAGTTACCGATCTACAAATAAATAGTATCGTTATAACCAAGAAGCCACAGTTGGTAAAAAGAACTTCAGTGAGTTGTCCCCAATTGAAATATGCGATTACAGAAATCATCAACCAAGGAACGACAGCTGCATATACCGCAGTAATCTCCACTAATTTATTTCGACTTTCATGTTCACGATATTTAATTTTGATAGCTCTCAAAATTGCCCAAAGAACAACGAATGAATAAAAAAACGGTATGATCATTCCGTATTTAACGGCAAATTCTAGATTTTGGTCGAACGAGTAGACAATAACAAAAAATATGAGAAAAGGCAATATCAAGAATAACGGCACTCCATAAAGCGAGTGGAATCTCAGTCTTTCTAAACCAAAGCCTTTATAAAAATAATAAGGAAAGTAAGAAGCCATTAAAAACCCACTTCCATAAGCAAGCACATTTTGTGCGACTATCGGCATATTAATTGATTCATCAGGAAAAAGTCCTCCGGCGGTATTGTACAATAGTAACAGAAATAATAGTATGAGGTAATATAGCCTTTGCTTATCCTGTGGTCTAGATAAAAAATATATAAATTGATAAAAAAACATCACGGTTTCGAGAACAACGAAAATGAAGGTGACAAGCAGCATTTCTGTTCCGAACACTCTCATAACGTTAGAGTCTAGTGAAATTGCGTTTTAAAAAGAAGAGCTTATAAGTTAAAAGAAGCTCATCATAAACCTCAAAACCGAATTTCTTGTACCAAGGGATATTTAAAAGTGTAGATGTCTCCAAATAAATAGGTCGCTCCAGTTTTTCACATTCATCAATGATATCAGCCATTAATTCGGATCCTCTTCCTAATCCCTGAAATTTAGGATCAACACCGATAAACCACAAATAAGTCATCAATTCATTTGGTTGAAGTTTTTTAATCTTGGATTCTCGATCTATGGCTTTGCCGATATTTAAGACGCCAATGCAGTTTATAAGCAGTTTAATATCTAGAATTATTGATTTTACGGTAGTCTTTTTTTTATCGGGATATAAAATTAATGCGCATGCTGAATTATCATCAGACAAAAAAGCGGCTCCAAAGCGATAGCATATTTCGAAAGAGTAATTCATTAGAGCGTTGACTCTTGCCAACCTACGACTATCTTGCTTCGCGATGTAGTTTACGCTTTGGTTACTTTCAAAAGACTGCGAAAGAATACTTATTACTCGCTTTTTATCATCATAAATTGCTTTCCTCATAAGAAACCCCTCCTTGACGAATTTTAAAGCGCAAAAATCATACCACGGAACTATTATATCTATTGTAAGTCAGCGAGTTGAAAATATATTGACTATTAAATCTTAATATTTTTCATTTTTTTTGGTACCCCTGATATTGAACCAGACATTTCAGTTTGATTGTCGTCAATTGTAGAATTAAGTTCAGCCGCAATTAATTCTTGTATGTCCTGTTTAATCTGGTAATAATTCATTTGTACAATTTCCGAATCAATGGTTCGGATTTTAGGTATGGTTTTGTATTGAAGTACTTCCCTATTAATCGCATCATGATCATTTAAAATTTCATTATGGAAAACTTTCAATTCAATCTTCTCCTGCGGATCGTCGGCAACCATACCAACAAATTCTCCTGAGGATAAACTAGAAATTTTAGATGCAGGGATCGCAAAGTCTAATTGGGTTGATCTACTTACAGAAGTATCAGAACTGTTGATCGAAACGCTTTGGCGTTGTTGCTGAATTTTACCAAACCTTTCGGACAATTGCTTTGCAGTATCGCCAGTAACTTGTCCCGCTATAATGTTGCCCACAATATTAAGAATAACCTCCGCCTGTTCCCTTCCATAGTCTTTTTTCAGTTGACTATAATCTTGAACGGCCAACGTTGTAGCAACTTTATTAGATCTCGCGGTTGCAATTAAACTGTCTATGTTGTTGAAGTATATTGTTGGAAATTCATCAAATATTAAACTACACTTCTGTTTATCTTTCTGATTGACGAGCTTAATCATTCTTGAAACATATAAACTTAATACAGCGCCATAGACCTGTTGCTTTTGTGGATTATTACCAACACAAATAACTTTAGGCTCATCTGGATTATTCAAGTCAAGTGTGAAATCATTGCCGGATAGCACATAATACAATGATGGCGAAGATAGTCGCGCCATGCTAATCTTTGCGCTTGCTACCTGCCCTTCCAATTGGTCGTAAGCTTCATTTTTCCATGCAGAAATAAATGGATTAATGAAAACTTCTATTTCTGGCTCTAGATTGAGTACCGCAAATAGATATTTGTATTCTATCTGCATCAATTCTATTACGTGTGGTAAGGTGCAAAACACTCCATCTTTATATTTCCTTAAGTACCATATAATTCCGGTTACAAAATTGATTGGGGATTCGACAAAGAAATCCCCTTGTTTTTTTATCCATTCGCGATTTAACCCTAGCATAATTGTTCTTGCAGCTTCCGTTGCATCTGTAATGTCCGTCATGCTATTTGGATCAAGTGGATTGCATCGGTGTGACCTAGAGAGATCTTCAAAATTGATTACATAAAATTTTGCTGAATTTTTATCCGTCAGCAAAGTGTTATAGGCAATGTTCGTCAAATCATCGTATTTAAAATCATAAATAAACATGCTAAAACCTTTTTTGATGTGTTGCGTAATAATATGGCGTATTGCAAAATAAGATTTTCCCGAGCCGGGCGTTCCTAAAACCAACAATCCCCTAAAAGGATTAATGATATTGATCCAGCTTTTACGAACCCTTCCTTTTAAGGAGTAACGAGCAGGCAGGTTAATTGAAAATTCGTTTTCAAGTTTTCTTTCTTCTTGTGGAAACGTTTCATTCAGTTTATTAAAAATATCTCCAGTTAAGTTTAACTTCAACAGTCTAGATAGTCTTGTTCCACTAGTTAAAATGAAAATGTATCCAAGACACGAAAAACCAATATAAAAAGTAGCCAAAAATTCGTTGCTCAATCTTACTTCGAATAAAAAGCCACTGCCCAGATAAAGAATGATACCAATAAAAGCGTAGCTGATTAAAACCTTCCAATTAGTGTTTTCGTCTTTTCTGCCCTTAGTACCAAGCAATGAAATTAGCAACAGGAGTAATGAACTCAGTTTTGCAACAATCATACTTTTAAATATTCCATTGTTTGAAATATTCAAAAGTATTCTGTCAGTAATAGTCGACGAAAAGCCAATTGCCTTAAAAATAAGATAGCAACTGAGGTATAAGTGGATGGTTAATATTGCAATGGATAACATTCTAGTGAAATCCATTATCTTTCTCAATGCTTGTTCATTTTCTCCAGTTGCCATTTCATTCTATTTAATTAATTAATTTTTTTACGTTTTTTCTTCCGCTTGTTCTGAGCCATTCCCAGAGACATTTGTCCTTCTTGAAGGTCAGGATTCAATAATTCGTCAAGTAATGATCTTCCTGTAGAAATTTCCCCTTGATTATTAATGCCTGTATTTTCCCACTTCAATAATGGTTTTGTAGCTGAATGGGTATTCTTTTGGGCAGACTGCGATTTTATAAACCATGTACTTAAGGCCGTAGCACTATATGCTTTACCTAAATCGCTTCCGTTAAAAACAGCTTTAGCTCGGTGATCTATAAAAGTAACACCATACAATCGACCTTGCTGATTCGTGCGAAGTACCACATCAATACCTTTTGCTTTCAATGCTTGTGTAAAACCAATACTGCTCGATCTAACTTTCATTACATGATCAATGGAATGTTTAAGCTGCTCCCTGTGCTCCATTCGCTTTTTATAATTCACATCAAACTTCAATTCTAAATTTTTTAGCGTTGGCGAACCATAAATACTGCTTGCTTTAATTGGAACGCCTACTTTATTGCCCTTTGCATCAAGAGCCCAATAGATCAGTCCATTTTTACTAAACATTCTTGATTCTTTCGATCCGAGATCTGCAACAATATTAAACTGGCGAAGCACCGCATTCAATTCAGCCACACTAGTGAATCTATATTGGTTCGTTATTATGCGAACAACATTAGAAATGGCTCTTTTCGTATCAACTTTACCATATTCAACTTTTGCTAAACAAACGACATCCTGCGACTGGTTCTCTTTTTTTTCAGCTCGCACCAGTTCAAATTGTCGTTCAACAAGTTTTCTAGCTACTTCTGATTTTGTCCTTCCCAAATTATGGAGGCTAATTCTCTCTCCGGAAACCATAATGTTTGTGCTAACTATATGCACATGGGGATGCCCAGCATCTCGATGTAAATAAACCAAATAGGGCTGATTACCAAAACCAATGTTTTCCATGTAAGTAGTTGCAATCTCATTCAGTTTTTCGGCGTGTAGCTTTTCACCAACTGCAAAATTCAAAGAAATATGAACGGTGTTCGTTTTTGTTCTTTCATTTCTAATAGCCAAATCTTTCAGTCTAAAAAGCTTATCATAAAAATTAAGCTGATGAATATCCTTATGAAATCCACTTTGCCAGATTAAATCTGCTTTGCCTAGCGCAACTTTTTTTTCATTGTAATTCAATGCTCCACTAAGACTTTTTCCACTGATAATCTTTGCGACCATAACTCAGAATAATTATTCAACCTGTTTTTAATCTGCTCAATGGAGGGTTGCAACTCATCTCTCAAAACGGTGAGCATCGCTTCCCATAATTCAGCATCAGGCATGTCATGCACACTGTTCAATTTTCTAACCGCTTGATTAAAATTGTTCCCAATAAAATTGAGTTCCTTTCGTAACAGAATGAGTTCCTCCAAAATATCATCCATTGATTTATCTCTATGGAAAACTGTGGTAGATTTTTCAAACAATACATTTCTTGTGTATTCACTTAGTTTACGAAATATGGACTTTTTAAATCTACTTTCTATCAGTGCAAACTCTTGTGGCTTTAAGCGTATGATCAATCTTCTAGTTCGATTTTCTTCAATCTTCATCATCTTAATCAATCTTTAAAAATTCCGACTTTGGAGGATTTTTACTTTTACCCAAACCGACTTTGGAGGGATGGCAAGATCCGTTTGTATGACAAACGTACATCTTGCTGACTGCTTCAACGAGGCAGTCTACTCCCTAACCTGAGTGCGATTAATAATTGCATTATAATGTTGTTTAAGCTTGCTTAATGGAACTGATTTGCGTTAACGATTGAAGCGACATCCTTTTTGGTTTTTCACCAAAAAGATATAGCAGAAAGCGTGTTAAAACACCCAAATCATATTTTCAACAATTTAATTATCAGGCTCCTAAAATAGCTCGAACTTATTTAAACATCAACTTTTCTTTGGCTCTCAAATAGGGTCGGTCTTTTTGTAATCGCCACATCCAATCTAATGCTTTGGCTCGCCAGTTTTTCACAGTAATACCTCTTCGACCCCTCCAACCCCTGCCGCTGTATTCATCATAAAAAGCCTTGGCATCTTTTAAATCGAAACCTTTTTGATCAAAAAAAATATTGATTTGGAAGAACGAAGGGTCACAATTATTTAGGGAATCTTCCATTGCTAAACCACTGCATACATATCTTCCTTACTAGATTTCTTGCCTGCCATCATGGAGGCAATATCCTCGTAATCATAATAGATTGCACCACCGATCTTCGTAAAGGGTAAAGTGCCCGTGTCTCGAAGCGTTTGTAGAAATCCATGCGATATTCCTAAAAGAGATTTGACCTCGCAAGACTTTAACCATTTCTTTCCGGGCTGTCCGTTGCTCTCTTTTACAATCCGTTTAATTTCAATGAGAATTTCGTCTTTGAAAATTTCCAAGTCGCCTAAGGTTAGCAACTGGTCTTTGGTAGGAATAAAAGATTTTACTCCTCTACTTTGTTGGGAAATAGCAGTCATAATTAAAAGTTTTGAACTGCAAAAAAAGGTTTTAGGATCTTTTCAAATCCACACCTTACGGGGGAGTTGTGTGGTTTCTTAAAAATTTTATATTTTTAGCTATTAATCTAATGTTAATTTCAGACGTAATATATGTGGGCAGATAACGAAACTTCAGAGGACCTTTTAGGATTTAAAGTACACGCAGATTTATTAGTTAATATTATTAACGACGAATCTGTGTTGCCGATTACAATAGGTGTTTTTGGCGATTGGGGAAGTGGAAAGTCCAGCATTTTGCAAATTGTTAAAGAGGAATTTGATAAGGAAGATGATGAGGATTCGCTCTGCATATATTTTAACGGTTGGACTTTTGAAGGGTATGACGACGCTAAAGCGGCATTGCTCAATTCAATTCTTAGAGAATTGGAAGACAATAAAAAAATTTCCGCTGAGATAAAGGAAACAATAAAAGAAAAAGTAAAGAAACTTTGGAAATCTGTTAATTGGATGCGTGGTGCAGGGATGGTAATGAAAAATGTTGCCCTGCCTGCTGTTTCTGCATATTTTACTGGAGGGATTAGCTTAGTTCCTTTTGCAATTCAGAAACTAACTGAATGGGGAGATAATCCGGAAAAAATAATTGAAAAACTTCAATCGAAAGAAGGAAAAGAAATATATAAAGCTTTTGTAAAAGAAGGAAAAGAGAAAGATAAAAATGTCACAAATGCGGTAGCAGAATTTAGAAAAGATTTCGCTGAACTCTTAGAAGCAACAAATTTCAAAAGGTTAGTAGTAATTATTGATGATTTGGATAGGTGTAGTCCCGAAAGAATTATTGAAAACCTTGAAGCTATTAAACTTTTTCTAAACGTACCAAAAACAGCGTTCATAATTGGAGCAGACCCTCGTATTGTAAAATACGCCATTGAATATAAATACAAAAACAATAAAGAGATTGAGGAAGATAACAATAGGATTGTTATAGATTACTTGGAAAAGTTGATACAGCTTCCATATTCTTTACCACGACTTTCGGAATCTGAAGTTGAAACTTATATATCAATGCTTATTTGTAAAAAAGAGATTGGGGATACTAAATTTAAGAATATACTTGATGAATTTAAGAAGTATAGATCAACGAATAAGTATTCTGCATTTGGACTATCGAATTTTGAGAAGATTTTGGCGGCTGAAGATTTTCAGAAAGTTAAAGACAATGTAATTACAATTCCTTCATTAGTCCCGTTAATTACAAATAGTTTGTATGGTAACCCTAGACAGATTAAACGGTTTTTAAATACTTATACTATTAGAAAAAGACTTGCAGAAGTTGCCTCGTTACAATCCTTTAATGATTCAGTTCTTGCGAAGATGATGATACTTGAATACTCTGAACCCAAGTTGTTTAAAAAATTATTTGAGTGGCAAACTATTCAAGACGGAGTGCCTAAAGAAATAACAAGTATAGAGGCTATGTGCAAAGAGAAGGGAATTGAAGATGTTCTATCAGAAATAAGGGATTCTGATTTCAAAGAGTGGAGTAAATCCAAAATAATAAGATGGTTTCAAATTGAGCCGTTATTGTCAGGAATTGATTTGAGGGATTATTATTGGATTGCTCGTGATAAACTGGAAAATTCTATCACAGCTACTAGTATGATTCCACCAGTTGTTAGAGCATTCTTTAACGAATTATTGCCCGATAATATGACATCAACAGTTACAAAATCTCTACTTTCCGAAAAATTTAAGCCGTTAAGCGATCTTGAAAAAGATGCATTTTTTAATCTCCTATCTTCAAATTTAAAAAGGAATCCCAAACAAAAAAGGCTGTATGACATTTTCAATGCTATGACAGAAAATAAAATCGAAAATACAGTTTATCACTATATGGAGACTCTTAAAATAATTAGCGTGTCTGATATTGAACCTGCGGTTGCTACGAGATTAGCAGATTTTAAATCAGAGCTAGAAATTGGAGATTTTTTGAATGATTATTTCAATGATGGAAAATCGAAAGCAAGCAAAGCATTTAATTTAAAAAAATAAAAATGGGAACATCTAAATCATTTTCTGATGTAAAACACTCAATGGTTCCGAATTGGGGTAAACTTAGTTCTTCACTTACCTCAAATTGTGATTCTTCTGCTCTTCCGACTCAAAAGCTACAGACTATAATGGGAAATTTTGTTTCAGCATTGGGCGGAGCATCCACAGGTGGACGTGGCGGTTCAAAAGCAGGAGGAAGAAGCAGCATCAGAACTGCAAAGAAAATCGGAGGAATCTTTTCAAAGTTTATTAGCTCTGGTAATAATATTAGAGAAACTCTTGAATCTACCGGGTTATCTGATATTGATAATAAAACAGTTGGTGATGTAATTAATCATTTAATTGAGTATTGTTCCGGCAATGCCACATCAATTGATGATAATGCTGCGAAAGAAGCTACAAGACTATTATTAGAAGAAATAATGGGACAAGCTGAATCCATCGATGAAGTACAAAATTTACTACAAGAAACTTTTGAAGCTAATACTTTGGAAGATGTAGTAATAAAGTATTTCGGGTATTACATCAATGAGCTCTTATCAAAGTGGTTCTATGAAAACTTAATAAAAAACAAGAATGAAAGTGATTGCAATAATCTTTTCAACCAAATAAAAAATTTTATAGTTGAAAGAGTTGGCGATATGCACAAAAGAAATCCATTACATAATATTGATTGGAGTTCCGAAGAGGCAGATAGGCTTATAAAAAATATTCAACAAGATATATTAACCGTATTTGAATAATTATGAGAGTAAATATAGTCATTGTTGATGCAGATTACGGCAAATTTTCAGATTTGCAGCTTTGTTATACAGATAACGGAGTAAGTAGAAGTGTTCCTTTATCTTTTTTAGGGTATGAAAGGGTTTTTGATTTTACGAATGATTTTACCTCTGTAAAATTTGACTTTTTTCTTGTGTCTGCAATAGTTTATGGTGTAGATAACCTACTCAGTCGCGCTATTTATTCAAATGATGGTTGGACAAGAGATATAGAAATAGAATTTCCAGTAAACAATTTAGCCGTTTGGAATGGTAAGGAAGAAAAAGTAAAACAGATTTTAGATTTCTTGACAGGCGATAACTGGCATATTTCTTTTCGAAAAATAGAAGATGTCAACTTGTTCCATCCACGTACCAACAGAAGGAAAACTCCACATTATGAAAAAGATACTATCAAATCCGTAAGTTTATTTTCTGGAGGATTAGATTCTTTAATTGGTGTTATTGATGAGTTAGAAAAGCTAAGAAATAATGAAAGAATACTTTTAGTGTCTCATTTTGATTCAAAGTCACCAGGGCCAAATGGAGACCAAAAAAAGTTATTGAGGCATTTAATGACCCAATACCCAAATAAAATATATTGGGTACAATCGAAATTGGCGTTATCAAGGAAAGACATTGATGGTGAAAGAGTTATTATTGAGAAAAATTATCGAAGTCGTTCACTTTTTTTTATTGGCTTAGGTATTTATCTGTCACCTACTGATGAACTAATAATTCCCGAAAATGGCACAATTTCAATTAATTATCCTCTTACACCATCTAGAGTAAGTTCCTTAAGTACAAGAACAACTCATCCATATGTTTTAAAAACTACTCAAGAATTATTTGCAGAATTAGGTTTGCATACGAAAATAGATAATCCCTATTCATTGAGAACTAAAGGAGAAATGATTATTGAATGTACAAACCCAAGATTTTTAGAAAGTGTTTATACAGATTCGGTTTCTTGTGGTAAAAGAGGTTTTAGACAATTTCATTTTGATAATCCTAGTGAAAAACATAATTGTGGAAGATGTATGCCTTGTATATATAGACGAGCTGCATTGAATAAAGCAGTTTTGGACAATGAAAACCATTATGGTAACTTTATTACAAAAGTGTCATCGGTTGGAAAAAATGATTTGCCCGCATTATTCAGTTATTTGAAAAGAAATATCCCGTTGGAAAAAATGAAAAGAGATTTGTTAGTGAATGGTAATATAGATATTGACAGTCTTACGGGTTATGCAGAAATGGTGTTAAGAAGCAAAGCCGAAGTTTTAAAATTGTTTAACGATAAAGGAAACAGATTTGTAAAATCTGAGTTGGGGATAAGATGATTATTGATACACATTGTCATATAGATTTATATTCAAATCCAAGAAAAATTTTGCAGGATTGTGTAAATGCTGATATGACTGTATTAGCAATGACTAATCTGCCGAGCCATTTTGAAATGGGATATGCTCATTTTTATTCATTAAAAAGAATAAGACTGGCTTTAGGAATGCATCCTCTAATGGCTAATTCACATAAAATCGAGTTTAATTCATTCTTAAATAATGTTAGTAAAACATCATATATAGGAGAAGTTGGCTTGGACTTTTCTAGAGAAGGTATTTCTACTAAAGATATTCAATTAGATACTTTTTCTAAAATATTAAAGATTATTTCGGATCAAAAGAAGATCTTAAGTATTCATTCCCGAAAAGCGGAGAAAGAAGTTTTAGAACTCTTAGTACAAAACAATATACATTCTGCAATTTTTCATTGGTATTCAGGAGGTTTAAGTTTGATTGACGATATTGCAGAAGAGGGATATTTTTTTTCTATTAATCCGGCAATGGTGAAATCTATGTCTGGCAGAAAGATAATTTCTAAAATACCAAGGGGTTTAATTTTGACAGAAACTGATGGACCTTTTGTTACTGAAAGTGGTGTTCCTTTAAACCCGGGTGAACTCAATACCGTAATTTGTTATTTATCAGAAAGCTGGAATATTTCAGATGAGGAAGTTACCAATATAATTTCGTCAAATTTTAAAAATCTAATATCTACTTTCAAATAACTCTACCCTTATAACATGGTCAAAGTTATTCCAATTGCTTCTTCAAATCATCCTTACTCGGCAAATAAAGTTTATATTCTTTCGCAAAAATCTGTTTATTACCTTCTGGTAGAGTAAACTCTACAACGGCTTTGTTCTCCTCCTTACATAAAATTATTCCGATGGTTGGGTTTTCTTCTGGAAGCTTTAGTTTACGATCATGATAGTTTACGTACATCTGCATTTGGCCAATATCTTCATGTGTTAATTTACCAATTTTCAGATCGATTAATACAAAACATTTAAGCAGCCTATTATAAAATGATAGATCAACGTAATAATGATCACCTTCAAGTGTAATCCGTTTTTGTCTGGCCTCAAAAAGAAAACCTTTACCAAGTTCGAGCATGAACTGTTCTAGCTTATTAATGATTGCTGTTTCAAGATCATTTTCAGAATATTGATGCTCTTCCCTTAGACCAAGAAATTCAAGTACATACGGAGACTTCAAGGTATCAAATGGATTTACACCGATTTCATTTCTCTTAGAACTTGAACTAACACCATTTTTATCATTGCTTAGTGCCAGACGCTCATACAAAGACGAATTATATTGTCGTAACATTTCGCGAATTGACCAATTGCAACTATTTGCTTCCATTTCATAGAACTTTCGTTCCTGCGCATCTTGGATTTTGAGTAGATGAAAATAATGGGTCCAGCTTAACTTAAAGGTATCCTGAAATAGTGAAAACAAATCCTTTGCAGATTTCCGAATCAGTGATTCGGAAATCTCCGGGCTATAAACAATATAGAACTTTCTGAATTTCTCCAGATTATCTACTGAATAACCTTTCCCATATTCTTTGTTAAGTAGATGGCTCAAGTGCTTTAATGTTTCCTTAGAATAAACCGCACGATCTAGTCCATTCTGTTCATCCTCCACGATCATTTTTCCAATATGGAAATAAGTGAAGACCATCGTGGTATTTACATACCTTACAATTGAATTTCTAGATTCCTCAATTACTTTTTTAATTGACTTAAACAGATTATCATTTAATAACTCGCTCATTATTTTGCCCTCCTTAATATTAATTTACTTTTTTCATTGTTATCCAATATATTTCTAAGGTTAAGCATGTCTTTACTAACCTTTTGTTCGATGACCTTTGCATAGATCTGAGTGGTTCTGATACTGGTATGTCCCAACATTTTACTTACCGTTTCTATAGGCACTCCATTGGAAAGCGTTACAGAGGTTGCGAACGTGTGCCTTGCTAAATGGAAAGTTAAATTACTTTTGATGCCACAGAGATCAGCGACTTCTTTTAGATAGGAATTGAGTTTTTGGTTTGATATGATTGGAAAAACACTTCCTTTCGCAATTGATCTTGGATTGTTTTTATACTTTTCTATAATTAAAGCTGCTTTCGGCAAAATCGGTACGTTAAAAGACGTATCGGTTTTTTCTCGCATTGCTTTAATCCAATAATTTCCATCCAATCCGAGAATTATATTTTCAGGTGTTAATTGCATCACATCTATATATGCAATGCCCGTATAGCAGCTAAATACAAAAAGGTCTTTTGCGTACTGAATTCGTTGCAGACTAAAAACTTTGTCCTCAATAGAAGCAAGTTCGTCGCTTGACAAAAAACCACGCTCCACTTTTTGTAACTTAAGCTTAAAGAACTCGAATGGATTTTTATCTATCCAACCAAGCTTAGTACCCAATCGAACCATTTTCTGAAGCCTTTCCAAATGTTTCATCACTCCATTGTTCTCCATTCCCTTATGATGGTCTGTTGGCTGATAAGTTCTCAGAAAGTATTCAAAATGGGTTATAAACTCATAATTCAGTTCTGACAGATACAAATCTTGTTTTTTGAAATGTTTAAGAACAAACTCTTTGAGATATTTAACAGTGGTATAATAGTTTTTAATGGTTCCAGGCGCAAGAACTTCTTTCATGTGGAGATTATGGTAATCCATAAGGGATTGAAGGGTATTCTCCTGTTGTTCGATTCCCAAAAACCTGTTTTTAATTAATACTGCTGTAACCAATGTATTTCCGACGCTCAAGTTCTGGTAGATAGAGGAAACCATACCACGGGCTTTTTCCAGATCGTTGTTCAGTGTCTTGAGTTCAATAGTCTTTGGTTTTGCCAAACCCTTAATATTATTCCAATCAATGATTTTAACTGTTTTGCGCAAAGACATTTCGATTCTCTCTCCATTTACCGAAATTCTAGCATAAATAGGTGCACTGCCATTTTTGGCTTTGTTCATCCTTAAAATAAAATGAACTCCGAAGCTGTTAGTTGTTCTCATAATCCTTATTTTTAAATTCACATAAACTGATTTGAACTATTTTATCAAAACAGGAGTGAGAAAAAAACTAAAGGCAATTCATATTGATCTATATCAGTTCTTATTTAATGCCAACAACTAATTGCAAATCAAAACTTTAACCCTTAATTGAGAACTAATATAAAAATAAAATTAGGTCACCTTTTAGTTCTCACGACAGATGGATTGAAAAGGATTATGATAGACTACTTAAAAGCAAAAAACCCTCTAAATAATGATATTTAGAGGGTTTAGCATCCAGACGGACTGGAAGTGGTCGGGGTGGCAGGATTCGAACCTACGACCTCCTGCTCCCAAAGCAGGCGCGATACCGGGCTACGCTACACCCCGAAAAACAATTTAGATTTATATTGAGATAACAACCTTTTGTTTTTTGATGCTGCGAAGATAAATCAAATTTAGCATCCGTGCAAAAATAAAATCAAAAAAAACGGCCAATTCATTCTATCAGAAGCTTAGACACAAGATTTACAGCACTTTAATTTTCTGTTTTATTTTTAAATAATTATGCTTTTAAAATGCATCTCCTTGCATTAACGAACTTTCTTAATTTGTTCCCGTATTTTTGTGTGCAACATGCTTTACACTAAACGTCTTTGATAGTTGCAATAGCCAGGCGCGCCCTCTTTTGGCCTTTAACAATAACAAACTATCATCTCGCCGGTGGGTTGTTGAAATTGAAAAGGCTATTGAAGTATTTTTTGATGATGTCTTTGTCGGTTACCGTGCAAGATAAATTCAGGAGGTGTTAAAATCTCTGATCCAAACTTCACCATATCTATCTAAAAAAATTATCAGCTTATAGCGAGATAGCCCTGCAAGGATTAAAGTAGAGAAATTAAGGGAATGACGGATATTTGACTAGGAAAATAAAAACGAAGAAATCTACTTTGACGTTAACCAAAAAAAGCAGCTCTTTGCAGAACTGCTTTCAAAACTCGGGGTGGATGATGGGGCTCGAACCCACGACCCCCGGCACCACAAACCAGTGCTCTAACCAACTGAGCTACAACCACCGTGTTTTTTTGTGATACAAAAGTACGACTTTTAAAATCTCTTACAACTATTTTTTAATATCCCATCGCAAAATTCATGTAAGCGCTTAACTGTCAATAAAATGATTTTTATGTCAACCTTTATTAAAAATACTTAGGTTGTTTTGATTATCAATCTTAGTTTTGCAACAGCATGATAGAAATTTACACCGATGGCTCATCTAGTGGCAACCCCGGTCCGGGTGGCTATGGCACAATTTTAAAATCTGGAAGTCATTACAAGGAGCTAAGCGGGGGTTTTAGAAAAACCACCAATAACCGAATGGAACTGCTTGCCGTTATAGCCGGACTGGAAGCTATTAAACAACCAGGTGAGGAAGTGCAGATTTTTTCTGATTCTAAGTATGTGGTAGATTCAGTTGAAAAAAAATGGGTTTTTGGCTGGGTAAAGAAAAACTTCGCCGGAAAGAAAAATAAAGATTTATGGCTTAGATTTCTTGCGCTCAACAAACTCCACAAAGTAAAATTTACATGGATTAAAGGGCATAATGATCATCCGGAGAACGAGCGTTGCGACCGACTGGCGGTTGCCGCTGGGAAAGACACTAAAAATTTAAAAGTCGACACTTTTTTCGAAAACGAACAGCAAAACCCTGCCACGCCAAAAATGTGGTAAAGTTAAGTGGAGATAAATTTTAGCATCAAGTACCAAGTATCAAAACAACCAACGCCTAAAAAACTAACCTACTAAACTCTAACCTCCTGCCCCTATCACGCCATAGAATGTAAACCAAATATATTCCCCTCTGTATCCATTCCGAGACACATGAAGCCATATTGGCCTAACGATTCTTTGGGTCTAAAAACCTTGCCGCCCGCAGCAACAATTCTACGCTCTTCTATTGCGCAATCTTCACTCCTAAAATAAACCGTAGTGGAGTTTCCACCAGCGGCTACTCCATTCATCTTTACCAAAGTGCCAGAGGCACCCACGCCTTCCATATCCGAAGGAAATGCCCACATTTCCATACTCTCGTCATTTGGATTTCCCAGTGGGTTTAGTGAGATTTTCAGCACTTCTTCGTAAAATTTCTTAGCCCTACTCATGTCATCAACATTAATCTCGAACCATACAATTGGATTCTTAGTTTCCATGATTTTAGTTTTTTGTTATTTATCAAAAATAGGATTAATGACTCTGCTTCTACTTGGCTTATGACAAGAAATCAGCTGTCGAAGATTTCTTTATTAATTCGGCTCAAGGATTTATCGATAACTTTCATTTGTGATCTCTGACTCTTTACCGCTTTCCCGAAAAGCCGGGAAAGAACCGTACCTCGCTATAGAGTGGCCACTATAGGGCAGTGACGACATTGAGAGCCTTTCGCTCTGCTCTTTAAGCTTAAGGTTTTGAACTACCAACTTTATGCTTTGGCGTTTCAACTTGGTCTTTCAGCTTTGGTCTTTTGACTTATAACGTATAAATTACAACGGAAAACTCCATCTACCTTCCTGCCAACTCAATCACTTCTAAATTTTCTATTTTTTCTCCGTTGATAGTAAAGCGGATGAGTGTGCGTACTTTATGCCAACCTTGTTTACCTGCAGCACCTGGATTGATGTGAAGACATTTTATCTTATCATCGAACATCACCTTTAATATATGGCTATGGCCGGTAATGAACAATTTGGGCGGATTATTATAAATTTCGGGTATTACATTTTTGCTGTACCTACCGGGATAACCACCAATATGTGTCATCCAAATAGCTACGTCTTCGCACATAAATCGGTTATGTTCTGGGAAATCAGAAGTAATTTTCCTATCATCTATATTTCCAAAAACTCCACGAAGCGGCTTAAAAGCGGCCAATTTCTCGGCAACATTGGCACCAAAATCTCCGACATGCCAAATCTCATCGCATTGTGCAAAGTGGGTAAAAACAGCCTCATCTAAAAAACCATGAGTATCAGAAATCAATCCTATTTTTTTCATTGTAAAATTGTTGTATTGCTAGATTTAAAATATCTAGATTTTGATATTTTCACATTACTAAATTGTTGCCTTCCTAAACACCTTACCGCCCCACCAACTAAACCCTAACCTCTAACCCTCTAAACTCTCATCAAAATGCCAAAAAAAAATCTTTCGGTAAAGCCTTATATTCCGCTGGATGCACATTTAGAGATTCATAAATATAAAAATTACGCTCTACAATTTTCGATTGCTCGCGACTAAAACACAAAACATTCCGTACTGCTGCTTTTGAATTATCAGAACAAACCCGAACCTTTTGCGATACGAATAGTTTTTCCTTCAATCCTAGGTTGATGAGTATTTCCGCTTGCTTAACGGGCAAAATCACCCAAAACAAACCAAATTCAGATAGAAGCTCAGATACTTTTTTTATCAAGTGCTCAAAAAAATCTTCCTCTGCATGCCTAGCAATTTCCTTTCTTTTATCTACATTTTTTAAATCGTTTACAAAAAATGGCGGATTGGAAACGATTAAATCAAATGTTAAATCAGTTTCAAATGCTGCTATCGCGATGTTTTCGACCTTTAACCGATTATTAAAAGTAGAATTTTTAAAATTTGCAGCCGCAGTTGTCGATGCTTCTGAATCGATTTCTACCGCTTTGATAGAAGCACTCGAAAATCTTTGTGCCAACATTAAAGCAATAACGCCAGTGCCTGTGCCTATATCCAAAATGTTTTTTGGATCAGAATGATTTGCCATTGCGCCAATTAACACCCCATCTGTATTGATTTTCATTGCGCAGCCAGCTTGGCTCACCTCAAATTGTTTAAATCTAAAAACGCCTTCGTTCTTCATATCACCAAATCTGCGAATACTTTACGCATCTTACATTCCACTTTAAGCCCAAAAGTAAATTGAATAAATAGAAACTGAAAGGAGTTTTAAAATTTAAAATCGTAAATTTGCCTCTTCAAAAAAAAGCCATGATTCACTTTTTCCTCGACGATAAAAAAACCGTTTTTCTGGTTCAAACAAGCGAAAACTTTCCTGATGCTGACGTAACAAAGTTAGAATGGTTGTTCGCTGGTGCTAAGCTCCAGAAAGCACAAGAACTAATTGGCAGTTTTGTTGGCCCAAGGGCGGCAATGATTACGCCCTGGAGCACCAATGCCGTAGAGATTACGCAGAACATGGCCATTGTTGATATTATAAGAATTGAAGAGTTTAAGCAAGTAGATGCAGATTTCTCTGAATACGATGCAATGCTTTTTCAAAAATACGAAGGCTTGAATCAAGACATATTTACGATACATATTCAACCAAAGCCAATTTTAGAAATAACAGACATTGCTGCCTACAACAAGCAAGAAGGTTTGTCTTTAAGTGAAGATGAGGTAAATTATCTGACTGATTTATCTACCAGAATAAAAAGACCATTGACCGATTCTGAAGTTTTCGGGTTTTCACAAGTAAATTCGGAACACTGTCGGCACAAAATTTTTAATGGCAAATTCGTAATCGATGGTGTAGAGCAGCCGAGTTCACTTTTTAAACTCATACGCAAAACATCAGAAAAACACCCAAATGGTATTGTTTCTGCCTATAAAGATAATGTGGCATTTGTAAAAGGCCCGAGGGTGCAGCAATTTGCCCCAAAACGGGCAGACGTGGCAGACTTTTACGAAACAAAAGATTTCGATTCAGTTATCTCTATCAAAGCAGAAACACACAACTTCCCAACTACTGTAGAGCCTTTTAACGGTGCTGCAACCGGTGCTGGCGGCGAAATTAGAGATCGCTTGGCTGGCGGACAAGGCTCTTTACCTTTAGCTGGAACAGCAGTTTACATGACCGCACTTTCTCGATTAGCAGACAATCGCCCTTGGGAAAATGGAGTGGAGGAACGGAAATGGTTGTATCAAACGCCGATCGATATTTTAATAAAAGCCTCAAACGGTGCAACAGATTTTGGAAATAAATTTGGGCAACCGCTTATTACTGGTTCTGTACTTACTTTCGAATATGATGAGCGCTTAGATGATTCTCAAAACCCACGAGTGTTAGGTTACGATAAAGTAATTATGCTTGCCGGTGGCGTTGGTTACGGCAAAGCAGATCAGGCACAAAAGAAAAAACCACAAGAAGGCGATAACATTGTTATTCTTGGCGGAGAAAATTATAGAATAGGAATGGGCGGTGCAGCTGTTTCCTCTGCAGATACTGGTCAGCACGGCAATAGCATTGAACTGAATGCCATCCAAAGATCAAATCCAGAAATGCAAAAACGCGCAGCAAATGCGATACGCGGTATGGTAGAAAGCGACCATAATCCAATTGTGTCTATTCACGATCATGGCGCAGGCGGGCACTTAAATTGCTTGTCAGAATTGGTAGAAGAAACTGGCGGACTTATAAATTTAGACAAACTTCCGGTGGGCGATCCTACCCTATCTGCAAAAGAAATTATCGGCAACGAATCTCAAGAAAGAATGGGTTTGGTTATTGGAAACGACGACCTCGATACTTTACAAAAAATTGCAGATAGAGAACGTGCACCAATGTACACCGTTGGGAAAGTAACGGATAACCACCGTTTTACCTTCAAATCTGAAACTTCGGGCATTATACCGATGGATTTGGCCATGGAAGATATGTTTGGCAGCTCGCCAAAAATTGTGATGGAAGATAAAACCATCGACAGAAAATATGCAGCACTAACATACGATGCAACAAAATTAAACAGCTATTTAGAGCAAGTTTTACAACTTGAAGCTGTTGCTTGTAAAGACTGGCTAACCAATAAAGTAGATCGTTGTGTAGGCGGACGCGTTGCAAAACAGCAATGTGCCGGGCCCTTGCAATTACCACTTAACAATTGTGGCGTTACGGCATTAGATTTTAACGGAAAAGAAGGCATTGCAACCTCTATTGGGCACGCACCAATTTCTGCGTTAATTGATCCCGCAGCGGGCAGTAGAAATGCCATCGGCGAATCTTTATCTAACTTAGTTTGGGCGCCTTTAAAAGACGGACTTGACAGTGTGTCTCTTTCTGCAAACTGGATGTGGGCGTGTAAAAACGAAGGCGAAGATGCACGTTTATATAAAGCGGTTGATGCGTGCGCAAATTTCGCAATCGATCTGGGAATAAACATCCCCACAGGGAAAGACTCTTTGTCGATGAAGCAAAAATATAAAGATGAAGAAGTAATTGCACCCGGAACGGTAATTATTTCTGCAGCCGGCAATTGCAACGATGTGAGAAAAGTAGTAGAACCTGTTTTGCAAAAAGATGGCGGAGCAATCTACTATATTAACCTTTCTAACGACAGCTATAAATTAGGCGGCTCTTCTTTTGCACAAATTTTAAATAAAATTGGCACCGAAACGCCAGACGTTAAAAATGCTGATCAATTTAAAAAAGCATTTAATACTATTCAACAGTTAATAAAAGAAAATAAAATTCAAGCAGGACATGATGTTGGGAGTGGCGGTTTAATTACCACCCTCTTAGAAATGTGTTTTGCAGATCAAGATTTGGGCGCATCTTTAGATTTATCGCCTTTGGCAGAACAAGATGTTGTAAAATTGCTTTTTGCAGAAAATATTGCAATGGTTTTTCAAGCAGACGCTTCCGCCGAAGAAATTTTGAAAACAGCAGATATTGAGTTTTTTAAAATTGGCGAGGTAAAGTCTACAGCTTCATTGGAAATAAAAAACTTCGACGAAACTTTAAGTTTTGATATCGCATACCTTCGTGATGTTTGGTTTAAAACATCTTATCTATTAGACGAAAAACAAACTGGTGCAGGTTTGGCAAAAGCCCGATATGCCAATTATAAAAACCAACCGTTAAAATATAATTTCCCAACGCATTTTGATGGAAAAAAACCAAATTTGAACAACCTCGGTAAACAGGGAGAAAGACCAAAAGCGGCCATTCTTAGAGAGAAAGGTAGCAATAGCGAGCGCGAAATGGCAAACGCCATGTATTTGGCTGGCTTTTATGTGAAAGACATCCACATGACGGATTTGATTAGCGGCAGGGAAAATTTAGAAGACATTAAATTTATAGGTGCGGTTGGCGGTTTCTCTAATTCTGATGTGTTAGGATCGGCGAAAGGTTGGGCGGGCGCATTTTTATACAACGAAAAAGCCAAAACGGCGTTGGAAAATTTCTTCGCCAGGCCAGACACTTTATCGGTTGGTATTTGTAACGGTTGTCAGTTATTTGTAGAATTGGGCTTAATAAATAAAGACCATATTGAGAAACCTAAAATGCTGCACAACAAGAGTGGCAAGCACGAAAGTATTTTTACCTCTTTAATTTTACAAGAAAACAATTCGGTCATGCTTTCTAGTCTGGCCGGAAGCACCTTGGGCGTTTGGGTATCGCACGGCGAAGGACAGTTTTCTCTTCCTTATACCGAAGATAAATATAAGATTGTTGCCAAGTATGGCTACGAAAGCTACCCTGCAAGTCCAAATGGATCTGATTATAACACTGCTATGATGTGCGATGAAACTGGCAGACATTTAGTGATGATGCCACACATTGAACGCTCTCTTTTTCAATGGCATTGGGCAAATTACCCAAAAGGCCGCAATGATGAAGTTTCGCCGTGGATGGAAGCTTTTGTAAATGCAAGAAAATGGGTCGAAGGGAGAAAGCCGGTTAGTTGTTGAGTTGGTTAGTCGTGGAGGTGTTCAGCCGTGGTGGTTTAGAGTCGTGGAGTTATTGAGTTGTTAAGACGTAAATCAAAAGCCGTAAATGAACTCCCCTCCTTTTTTTTAGGAGGGGTCGAGGCAATGTCGTAAACTTGAGGAAAAATCGATAAAATGGTGTCATCCAGAGCTTGTCGAAGGACAGCCATTTTTATTGGTTTTTGCCATTTGTCTGGTCTTCGACAACTTGTCCCGACCATTCGGGAGGCTCAGACTGACAGAAAATTAGCTTAACTTTATGACATTTGGGGTCGGGGGTGGTTCGCAAATCTTAAGTCGAGTTTGGCTTGTAACCCAAACTTCCCTCTTTTTTAAGGGAGGGCTGGCGCATTGAATTCGTCCTTTCGACCGCAGGGAGAAATCTCACACGCTTGGAACAGTTATTTATCATAAATCCTACAACGCAGTAACACCTCTCCTATCGTCGAGGCACGCTGCGTTGTGCTTAACTTTTTGAAATAATCAGAATCCCAAAAATTTACAAAACTAAAGTAGAAAGGTTAAGTTCGGCACAATAACCAAGAATTCTACTTACATCAACCGAAACCAAAACGTCAAAAAAATCTATTTTCAATTTCATTTTTCTTAAAAATTATAAAAAAACATCAATTTTTATACAAAAAACAAGAAAATATATTAATTTTGACAAAAAAACTTGTTAATTAATGACAAACCTAAGAACTATCGCACTAAAAGAGGCTCAAAATAGAACCTCTCCTGATGTTAAATCATCTTTTTCGAAAATATCTGATTTTTTCGGGCAAAATGTCTTCGACAAGAAGAAGATGCGCGACTACCTTTCTAAAGAAGTTTACGAAAAATTGCTTTCTTCTATAGACCAAAGCACTTTGCTTAATAGCGATGATGCCAATCAAATTGCAATTGCTATGAAGGCATGGGCCATGAGCCATGGCGCAACCCATTACACCCATTGGTTTCAACCGTTAACCGGCACAACTGCAGAGAAACACGATTCGTTTTTTGAACCTAGCGGCGATGGTCCGATAGAAAAATTTGCAGGAAGCGCATTGGTACAACAAGAACCAGATGCATCTAGTTTTCCAAATGGCGGAATTCGCAACACATTCGAAGCTCGTGGTTATACTGCATGGGATCCATCATCACCAGCATTTATAATGGAAAGCAAAGCAGGCAAAACCTTGTGTATTCCAACAGTATTTGTTGCCTACACTGGTGAGGCGTTAGATTTTAAGGCTCCTTTATTAAAAGCCTTGGCGGCTCTTGATAAAGCAGCGGTAGATGTTTGTCATTTCTTTGATAGAAGTATTACTAAAGTAAACGCTTCTTTAGGTATAGAACAAGAATATTTCTTAGTGGACGAATCTTTATTTAATGCCCGTCCAGACTTGGCATTAACTGGTCGTACATTATTTGGCCACATGAGTGCCAAAAACCAACAATTAGATGATCATTATTTTGGTTCTATTCCAGAGCGTGTTTTTGCGTATATGGTAGACTTTGAGAATGAAGCGCTTAAATTGGGAATTCCATTAAAGACAAGACACAACGAGGTGGCGCCTTCTCAGTTTGAGTGTGCACCAATTTACGAAGAGATTAACCTTGCCATAGATCACAATCAATTATTGATGGATTTAATGGAAAAAGTAGCTCATCGTCATCATTTAAGAGTGTTGTTGCATGAAAAACCTTATGCGGGTATAAATGGGTCTGGTAAACACAATAACTGGTCGCTTATTACAGATACAGGCAAAAACTTACTTGCTCCAGGCAAAACGCCTAAGAATAACTTAATGTTTTTAGCATTCTTTGTAAATACCATTAAGGCAGTTAGCGAGCATGCAGATCTATTGCGAGCAAGTATTTCTTCTGTTAGTAACGACCATAGGTTAGGCGCTAATGAAGCTCCTCCTGCTATTATTTCTATCTTTTTAGGTTCGCAACTTAATGATGTGTTAGACGAGATAGAACATTCTCGCATCAGCAAAAAAATAAAAGAAGACAATGCACTTTGGTTGGGAATCCCTAAGATCCCACAAATTTTATTAGACAATACAGACCGTAACCGTACTTCGCCATTTGCCTTTACAGGTAACAAATTTGAACTGAGAGCTGTGGGATCTATGTCTAACTCTTCGTCGCCAATGACTATTTTAAACGCTATAATGGCTGATCAGTTAACCAAATTTAAAACAGATGTTGATAAGCTGATAAAGAAAGGTGATAAGAAAGACATTGCTTTGTTAACCGTTATTAAACGCTACATTAAAGAATCTAAAAGCGTTAGGTTTGAAGGAAATGGTTACAGCAAAGAATGGGAAGATGAAGCTGCCACAAGAGGATTGGCAAACGTTAAAACTACTCCAAAAGCGCTAGATGCTTACTTGACTGACAAATCTTTAGAATTATTTGCTTCTACAGGCGTTTATAGCAAAAGAGAAATTCATGCCCGTCATGAAATTATGCTAGAGAGTTTCTACAAAAAGCTTCAGATAGAAGCTAGGGTAATGGGCGAAGTGGCAAATACCTTCATCATTCCGGCAGTTGTAAAATACCAAAATGAACTTATTGCAAATGTTAAGGGCTTAAACGAAGTTGGCGTAGATTCTGGCATTCCTTTAAACATCATCAAGGAATTAACAAAACACTTAGAGATTGTTAAAACCGACATTGATGCGATGTTAGAAGAACGTAAAGTAACCAACAAAATAGAAGATACCAGAGACAAAGCAATTGCTTATGACGAAAAGGTAAAATCTTATTTCGATTCCATCCGCTATCATGCTGATAAATTAGAGCAGATTGTTGATGATTCTGTTTGGCCTTTGCCTAAGTTTAGAGAGTTGTTGTTTATGAAATAAAAATTTCTAAAAAAAATAAACTTTAAGGTGTGGATTTCTAATCTGCACCTTTTTTTGTACCCTATTTTGCCATGTTACTAGCGCTAACGATCGGAATTTAGTGTAAAAATCCCGCGCGTGCGGGATTAAAATGCCCAGAACCGCCCCCAATGTCATAAAGTTAAGGGAAAACCTACAAAATGATGTCATCCTGAGCTTGTCGAAGGGTAACTATTCTTTAGGTTTTTGATTATTAAGAGGTCTTCAACAAGCTACCATTGACGTTGTTTATAATCAATTAATTATCAGAAGATTATAATATTATCTGACTTCTATCATTCCTCCGTGCAGCCTTGCCAAAAACGACCTACGCTCTGTCTCACGCTGTGCTAGCCGCACGGGCTTCAAACTTTTTTCTTGATAAAAAAGTTTACAAAAACCGAGCATTTCTGCGAGCTCATGAATGCAAATAAAACAATAAACACTAATGAATAAATCAAGGCTGGCATCTCTTTGGGCAAAAATTCGCCAAGCTGTTTAATATCGATGCTTCGAGGCCTTTTCCCTCGCTCTTAACGCCGCCCACGGCTGCGAATCCTCTTCGTAGCTGCAAATTGTCCGGTTTCTGCAAGCAGCTTTAGGCGTTTTTTCCTCCAAATTGCTGCTAGGCCGGGACTAGCGAGAAGGCTATAGCGAGTTAAAAAAGCGTCACTTATATTAATTTATATGAAATATATTAAACCTCAGCCTGACAGTAATTTAGCTTAACTTTATGACATTGACCCCAACCCCTCCTTGAGGAGGAGGAGAGTCTAATTTACGAAATCAGCTAATCTCGATAAATGTCTGATTGCCGACTTCTGATCTCTGACTTCGATTTTAGATTGACGATTTACGAACACCAAATTCATCCTTCGCTTTCTAAATACTAAGATCAGACTACTAAATATTTTTAAGTGAATTACGATTTTAGATTTACGAATCACCCCCCAACCTCTCCTAAAATAAGGTGGGGACTTATTCGACTATGTCAGGCTTTACGTCTAAACGACTCTACGACTGACCAATTCTACCGCTAACCAACTAAACTACTAAGGAACACGCATGCTAACTATTAAAAACTAGCTACGGATTTACAAATTACGATTGCGCAATACCGTTCTTTCTCACATAAACCGTCTCATTATCTCCTATCTCATATATAATGTCTTCCTACTAAATTGTATCTTTGCGCCACCATGAGCGACAATAGGTATAACAAACGCGGTGTTTCTGCCGGAAAAGAAGATGTACACAATGCCATAAAAAACATAGACAAGGGCATTTTTCCAAAAGCTTTTTGCAAAATTGTACCAGATATTTTGGGCAACGATGCCGAATATTGTAACATTATGCATGCAGATGGTGCTGGTACAAAATCTTCTTTAGCATACGTATACTGGAAAGAAACCGGCGACATTTCGGTATGGAAAGGCATTGCCCAAGATGCCATTATTATGAATGTGGATGATTTGATTTGTGTGGGTGCAACCCAAAATATTTTACTTTCTTCTACCATTGGCAGGAACAAAAATTTGATTCCGGGCGAAGTTATTGCAGAGATCATTAATGGTACAGAAGATATTTTGGCGAATCTACGAGAACTTGGCATATCCATACATTCTACAGGTGGAGAAACAGCCGATGTGGGAGATCTAGTGAGAACAATTATTGTTGATTCTACGGTTACCTGCCGTATGAAGCGCAGCGACGTGATCAGCAACCATAACATTAAACCCAGAGATGTAATTGTTGGACTTTCCTCTTCTGGCATGGCCAGCTATGAAAATGCTTACAATGGCGGCATGGGATCTAACGGATTGACCTCCGCCCGGCATGATGTTTTTAATAAATCGGTTGCCGAGAAATACCCTGAAAGCTTTGACCCTTCCGTACCTTATGATTTGGTTTTCTCTGGCAGCAGGAAATTAACTGATGATGCGGCTTCGCTCGATGAAAAAAAAGCCATACCTGCAAAGACAACGATTGGTCAGCTGGTGTTATCTCCAACAAGAACTTATGCGCCAGTAATCAAACAAATTTTAAATAGCTATCGCGATAAAATTAGCGGGATTGTACATTGTAGTGGCGGCGCTCAAACTAAGGTGCTTCATTTTATAAACGATGATGTACATGTAATCAAAGACAATTTATTTCCAATTCCTCCCCTATTTCAATTGATTCAGGAAGAATCTAACACCGACTGGCAGGAAATGTATAAGGTTTTTAACATGGGCCACAGGATGGAACTTTATGTACCAGGGGAAATTGCAAACGATTTGATTGCTATATCAAAAAGCTTTAATATTGACGCACAAATTATTGGGCGTGTAGAAAAGGGAGACAAAAAACAAGTTACAATCAAAAGCGAACAGGGAACTTTTGAGTATTTTTAAGTAACGTGCTTTAAGGTTTATTAGCTGTTTGCATTCATCGTTCTTTTTTAGTTGTCATATTGAATGTCTAACTGATATTTCAAAAGTAGTCCTTCCAATTGAAATGCAGAAAACTTTGCTTTTTTCAATGTATTAAATTCAGGGTCTATAGAAATATTTGTTGCGCTTTTAAAATCAGCTTTTTCAAGCAAGGTCTTGGAAAATACTGCTCCTGTCAAATCTGATTTAGTAAAAAGAGCAGAGGTTAAATCCGTTTCAGAAAAATCTACTTCTTTTAATGAACACTGTAAGAACTTGGTTTTTTTTAGCTTTGTTCCATAAAAAGTACAATAATCCATTATACAATTATCAAAGCTAAAGGAAAACATATATTTGTTACACCTGGTAAAATCAACACCTAAAATTTTACAATTTTTAAAAGCTGCATTTCTAAATCCAGTATCATAAATTGAGGTCATCGAAAAATTGCAATTGTCGAACGAACAATCTTCAAAATTATTAGCTTGCAAGTCGCTTTTGGTAAAATTGCACCCATCAAATCTACACTTATTAAAATCTCTGTTTCTCAAGGTCTTTTCTGTATAGTCGATACCTGTAAATGTTTTTTGATCGTGAAATATAGTTTCGTCACTCATTTTACTCGTTTTTTATTTGCCATAAAGTTATGAAATGATTTCCAAGGCATCTGGACAAACTAACACTTATAATGGTTGCCTTAGGCAATTTCTATTTAGTGCTTCGCATGTTTTTATTTTGCTGATATCCGCTTTAGCGCATAGGTCACGACAAACTAGCACATCAATGCTAACCTCGACAAGATGAAACAAAAAAGCCCCGACGTTGCTGTCGGGGCTTTTTTAAATTAAAGATTTGTATTAATTAAAAAAATACTTTAATCCAATTTGAGCAGTCCATCTTGATGAATTATATGATGAAAAGTCCCGAATACTAAATGCATTATCTTTTGCGCTTGTTACAGTTGGCAAAAAAGTGTAGGTTGGAACCTTATTTGCGTCTAGTCCTTTGTAAGCTATTAATTGATAATTGTCATTTGGCAAATAGTAAAATCTACCCCAATCTTTATTAATCAAATTACCTAAATTATTAATATCAAAAGAAACAGCTAAATGTTGTTTCGAATTCCCTATTGTTATAAATAAATTTTGTTCTGCATGCAAATCAAAATTATCTACCCACGGAAGTCTCCCTCCATTACGTTCTGCAAAACTACCCTTCTTAGTTTTTAAATAAGGATCGTTATTAATGTAATTGTCAAAGGCAGTTTGTTGTTGCTGTACTGAGTACGTTGTCGATACCTTATTGACCGTAACAGTTAATGGAACGAATTTTAATTCTGATGCAGAACTTGGCACATATATAACGTCATTGCTACTTGTAAGTCCATCATCACCCAAAATACTGTTGTTGTACACATAAGTAAACCTAGAGCCGGATTGACCTGTGTAAAATATACCTATTGACGAACCACCAAATTTAAACCAATCTTTAGTATAGCTAACGTTTGCTTTAATTAGACTTCCAAAATCAAAATCAGAATTTGATAAAGTAACACTATTTTTTCCATAAATGGTTTCCATATATTTCCATTGCGAAGAATTTTGGCTACTTGTTGGCTCATTTAACACCATTGATCTGCTATAGGAGTAGGTGCCAAAAATATCGAAACCATTGCTAAATTTCTTTGATAAGGAAGCAGAAAGATTATATGATCTGCCTGCTTGACCACCATTTGTAATTAAATAAACACTACTGTAAGGGTTTTGTACACCGGCTTTTGTTGGATCAAAATCTACTTTGGTTGTGGTATAAATTGGGCGACTGCCTGGCCCAGCGGTTTGGTCTGTTGAGGGAAGAATATTTACACCAAAATATTGTGTTTGATTGATGTTAAGGTTGTAGTTAGCCTCTAACGTTGCTACGAAACCCCCAGGTAATTTTTGATCTAATGCCAAATTAAATTTCACAATTTTAGGTGATCTGTAATTTTTTGCCATGATATCAACCTCGCCAGATGGTGAAGCAGTTGTGGCTCCGAAAGCTTCAGCCCTGTACTGCGCATTTGGGTCTCCAACAAATGGAAGTGGAGTACCATCAGGCAGTTTAGGATTATTATAATTTGAATACCCTCCAATTAGAGTACCACTGTTTGAATACATTCCACCTGGAGTAACACCAGTTAATCTAGCTTGAAATAAACCAATTCCACCTCTAATTTGCGTAGCATCACTTATTTTATGCTTTATTGCAAATCTAGGCGAAAGTGAAACATACGCATTAGGCGCTTGGCCTGAACGAGCTCCATCTAAGTTGTAGTAATTTTGTATATAACCTAAGGCTGTATTGTTAAAATAGCTATCTGTATTAGGTTTTGTAGCGTAGCCTATTAAATCAGCTCTTAAACCCAACAATATAGTGGTTGATGGTGATACATCAAACTTATCTTGCAATGCCAAACCAGCCCTGTAAGTTTTAAATTTAGCCGCAGCAGCAGAACCGTCTCCGGCAATATTATCAACCAAAGAGTAAGAGTAGTTGTATTGAGCTGGGCCTTTATCTGCATTAAAATCTGCTAGGCTGTTATATACATAAGCACCATAAGCCTGGCGAATAAATAAATTGTAATAATCATTATATTCTACATCTTCAATTAATGATAAGGTGTGCGCACCTGCAAAAAGTTTTGTCTCGTTAATTATGCTATAGGTTTTTTGCTTTAACTGATTTGCAGTACTAAATGCTTCTGTTCCAAAATAAATGCTTTTAGAACCGTCTTTAATTTGAACACTCGGAAAATTTTGCCCTAAACCGTTTCTATCATCAAGTACATTAGTATAAGTTGCTAGAAGACTATTAGAAACCCTGTTAGAAAAAGTTGACTTTAGCTCAGCGGTAAGCTGATGCGTTTTATTGGGATAAACGACTCCATCATTATAAAAATTGATGGCATTTTTTGAACTCGCCGACGTGTTAACGTTTTTTGCATCAATATAGTTATAGAATAACGAAAAGTGCTGTTTTGAACTAATGTTCCAATCTAGTTTGGCTGTAATGGCCTTCCTATCAAGGCTCGCTGCGTTGTTTGTATATCCACCTGGATTATAACCATATTTAGACTTGAGTGAGTTAGAAAGGTTTTCTAAATCGGCCTGTGTTATGGTTGAACCATCAGCATAAGTAGCAAAATTAAAAACTTTAGGTGTTTCTGATTTTTGATACTCTCCTGCAACAAATAAAAATAATTTATCCTTAATTATTGCCCCACCTAAATTAGCGGCATAGGTTTTAGAACTAAATTCTGGTAACTTAATCCTATTAAAACCTGCATCATCTGTAGGTGTTTTTCCGGCTAAATTTTGATTTCTAATGTAATAAGAAAAACCACCAACTGCCTTATTTGTACCTGATTTAGTTACCGCATTAATAGCGCCACCTAGAAAACCAGAATATCTAACATCAAAAGGAGTAACATTAACTTGTAACTGATCAATCGCATCAACAGGGATTGGGGATGAATTTGCTTGACCGCCATTAGTACCCGTAGCAGCTAAGCCAAACTGATCATTAGATGGCGCTCCATTTATACTTACCGAGTTGTACCGATTATTCTGTCCGGCAATAGATATTCCACCATTATAATCTACAGTGGCTTGAGGAGTTTGACGAACCAAATCATTTAAATTACGGTTGGTAGCAGGAATAGAAGCCAATTTAGCCGCATCGTAAACAGTTGTTGTGTTAAGGGTATTTTTACCAAACACAGAATTTTTGTCACCTTTCACAGTCAATTCGCCAAGATCGTTTGCCGAATTAGAAAGTTCGAAATTAACTTTAGAATCCTCTCCTAAATTCGCAATTATACCCTCTTTCGTTTGTGATTTAAACCCAACAGAAGTTACGGTTACAATATATGGCCCTCCAACATTTATATTCGAAAACGTGTAGCGTCCATCATTTCTGGTTGAAGTACTGTACTTAGTGCCTGTTGGCTTGTGTATTGCCGTTACTGTAACGCCAGGTAATCCGCCCTGTGCATCTTTTACAAGGCCGCTAATTGTAGATGTGGTTACCTGCGCTTTAGAAACAGCTGTAAATCCTACAACCGCAACAACAATGAGTAAAATTTTAAAAAGTAGAGATCTTTTCATACTTGTGTGTTTGAATAAATAAGTTATATGTTTAATGCCGCAAATGTAGGGAATACTTTTTAACACATTTTAACATCTCATGTTAAATAATCGTTAACAGATTGAGTACTTTTCAACACAATCTACCTACAAACCAATAATTACTAACAAGTTACGTTAGAGAGCAAGGAAGATTGACTTTTGAAAAACAAATATTCGTTATCCAACCAGAAACCATTGCAATCTATTTTTTTGTAATCGTTTTTTGAACTGTCGTTTAATTAGAAACATTTTTTTAGTTTTGGAAGTTGACGAATTTTGGTCATCAAGCGATGGTTATCATTCAAAAAAAAAACTTTCGCCCAGATGGAATTCGTTAAATTCTCCAAAAATGTTTTGATGGAGGCATTGTAAATTTTCTTTTAATTTTATATGATGAATTACGACGTTATTATATTAGGTAGTGGCCCAGGAGGTTACGTAGCTGCCATAAGAGCTTCTCAACTTGGTTTAAAAACTGCAATTGTAGAGCGAGAATCTTTAGGAGGCATTTGCCTAAATTGGGGCTGTATCCCTACAAAAGCACTTTTAAAAAGCGCACAGGTTTTTGAATACATCAACCACGCCGCAGAGTATGGCATAACTACTTCAGAAGCCAAGGCAGATTTTTCGGCCGTGGTTAAACGTAGTAGAAATGTTGCAGATGGCATGAGCAAAGGCGTGCAGTTTTTGATGAAGAAAAACAAAATAGACGTGGTAATGGGTACTGGCACTTTAAAGCCTGGCAATAAATTATCGGTTAAAGATGCAGATGGAAAAGAGCAAGAGCTTTCTGCAAAAAACATCATCATAGCTACAGGAGCACGTTCTAGAGAATTGCCAAATTTAAAACAAGACGGAAAAAAAATTATTGGTTATCGCCAAGCGATGGTATTACCAGAAATGCCAAAAAGCATGGTGGTTGTTGGCTCTGGCGCAATTGGGGTGGAGTTTGCTTATTTTTATGCAACCATGGGCACCAAAGTTACCTTGGTAGAATTTATGGACAATGTGGTTCCCGTTGAGGACGAAGACGTTTCTAAACAACTTCTTCGCAGTCTTAAAAAGGTGGGCATAGAAGTAATGGTTTCATCGAGCGTGGAGTCTGTTGATACAAGCGGCGCTGGCTGTAAGGTGCAAATCAAAACTGCTTCAGGAATGAAGACTATAGAGGCAGATATTGTTCTTTCTGCAGCAGGTATTGTGGCCAATATAGAAAACATAGGCTTAGAGGCAGTCGGCATTAAGACAGAAAAAGGCAAAATAGTGACTGATGAATTTTACAACACTACCGTAAAAGGTTATTACGCCATAGGCGATGCAGTTGGCGGACAAGCGTTAGCACACGTAGCATCAGCCGAAGGCATTATCTGCGTGGAAAAAATTGCTGGTCAGCACGTAGAGCCTTTAGATTATAACAACATTCCAGGATGTACGTATTGCCAACCAGAGATTGCTTCTGTAGGATATACAGAGAAAGCGGCAAAGGAAGCCGGTTATGAATTAAAAATTGGCAAGTTTCCGTTTTCTGCCTCGGGCAAAGCAAGCGCAGCTGGAGCAAAAGATGGTTTTGTTAAACTTATTTTTGATGCCAAATATGGCGAATTGCTAGGTGCACACATGATTGGCGCAAACGTTACCGAAATGATTGCAGAAATTGTAGTGGCAAGAAAGCTAGAAACTACCGGCCACGAAATGATTAAAGCAGTACACCCGCACCCAACCATGAGCGAGGCCATTATGGAAGCCGCAGCAGATGCGTATGGAGAGGTGATACACCTATAGGTTTAGGATTTAGGATTTAGGAAAAACAAAACGCTTAAAAAATTGCCTTAAAAAGAACTAAAAAATCACCTTACAGAATAAAAAATAGTTGAAAGAGCTGTCTCAAAATAAATGAGACAGCTTTTTATTTGCGAAAGAAGGTTAAACCTTATACCTTCAACCTTTCACCTTAAACCTTTTGCACAAATGAAACTACACACCATAAATACCGGTTTTTTTAAGTTAGATGGCGGGGCAATGTTTGGCGTGGTGCCAAAGGCAATTTGGCAAAAAAGCAATCCCGCCGATGCAAACAACCTTTGTACCTGGGCAATGCGCTGTCTGTTGATTGAAGATGGCGATAGTTTGATTTTGGTAGATACTGGCATTGGAAACAAGCAAAGCGAAAAATTTTTTAGTCATTATTTTTTGCATGGAGATGATACCATGGAAAAATCTCTGGCAAATTTAGGATTTGGCGTAGAAGACATTACAGATGTATTCTTAACCCACCTTCACTTCGACCATGTGGGTGGCGCAGTGCAAAGAGTTGACGAAAAATTTTTACCAACATTCAAAAATGCAACTTATTGGAGTAATGAAAAACACTGGCACTGGGCAACAGAACCTAATGAGCGAGAAAAAGCGTCGTTTTTAAAAGAGAACATTTTGCCCCTACAGCAAAGCGGACAACTTAAATTTATCCCGGAGGAAGAAGACTTGGAATGGAAAACAGGCATTAAAATCGATTTTGCCTACGGCCATACCGACGCCATGATGTTGCCAAAAATAAGTTACAAGGATAAAACAATTGTTTACATGGCAGATCTTCTGCCTTCAGTTGGGCACCTTCCTTTACCCTATGTAATGGCTTATGATATGTTCCCTTTAAAAACCCTGACGGAGAAAAGCGCATTCTTAGAAAAAGCGGTAGCCGAAGATTGGGTTTTAATGTTAGAACATGACCCTATAAATGAATGCTGTACGCTGGAAAGAACGGAGAAGGGAATACGTGCAGCAATAACATTTAAATTAAGAGATCTTTAAAATTTCCCCGCCAAACGTTTTAACAAGCAGTAATTCTGAAACATTTTTGCCCGAAAGCATTAAAAGCTCTACACTGCAATAAAATTCAAAAAAAAGCCCAACGCTGAAAATAATCAGGTTGGGCTTTTTCGATAAACTCTCTATTTATTTTCTATAATATTTTCTCGCCTCTGGCAAATAACCCTTTATTTCAGAAATACGTCTAGCATCACTTGGGTGGGTACTTAAAAATTCTGGTGGTTTTTGTCCATTACCGGCAGCTGCCTCCATACGTTGCCAAAAACTTACCGCATCTGCAGGATTATACCCGGCCATCGCCATAAAAATTAAACCTAGGTGATCGGCTTCTAATTCTTGTCCGCGGCTAAAACTTAACATAGCTAATGGTGTACCTACTCCATATAATGTATTAAAAACAGATTGTGCTTTCGGATCTTTGGAAAGCGCTACACCGCCAATAGTGCCAAGTCCTTGAGCTACCATTTGCTGAGACATCCGTTCTGCGGAGTGTCCTGCAATGGCATGCGCAATTTCGTGTCCGAGAACGGTGGCTAATCCAGCATCTGTTTGCGTAACAGACAATATTCCTGTATACACTACAATTTTACCTCCGGGCATACACCAAGCATTCTTCTCGTTATTCTGAACAACATTTACTTCCCACTTATAACCCTCTATTAAGTTTGCATAATTATGAGAATTCATATAACTTGTTACGGCGGCTATAAGCTTGTTACCAACTGTTTTAACACGGCGAGTTTCTGCATTGCTTGTAGGAAGCACCTTATTTTCACCTAAAAATTGGCTGTAGGCTTGAAAAGCCATAGGCAAAACTTGCGCGTTGCTCACCAAATTAAGTCTACTTCTACCAGATAATGGCACCGTAGAACAAGAATTAAATAACAAAGCTATGGAAAGGCCGAAAACGGCAAAATATTTTTTCATCATGTTCTTACTAATTCAAAAGATAAAATTAAATCTAATTGGGGATTAAACAACTATTATGCCCCGATGTTTTTTTGGTGGGAAACCGACTTATTTAATCTTCTTTTTAAAGAGATAAACCTTAGATTCCTTGCCTTTTAATAAGCGTTCTAAATTTTTCTGGTGGGTAACGAGTATGAGAATACAGACGCACATACCGTAAAGTACCTCAGATTTAATAGACGATTGGAAGATAAAAACGACACTAAGTGGAAAGGTGAAACCTGCACAAATAGAACTGAGAGATACATAATTTGTGATAAGGAGCACCACCACAAAAACCAATACACAAAGCAGGGCGGCCTCATAATTTACGGCCAAGATCATGCCAAACAGCGTAGCAACGCCCTTCCCTCCTCTAAATCCGGCAAAAATTGGAAACAAATGCCCCATTACCGCAGTTACACCCAAGGCGAGTTCGTAATTTACATATTGTGCAGAATGGTGTGGACCTGTTATAGAAAACCCTATAAAAGCAGCGAGTTTGGTTGCTGTAAATCCTTTGGCAATATCTATGGACATAACCGCGATCCCGGTTTTTTTTCCCAACACCCTAAACGCATTTGTAGCACCAGCGTTACCGCTCCCATACTCTCTTACGTCTATTCCGTAAAATGCTTGACCCAACCATACGGCCGTGGGTATAGAACCCAATAAATAGGCAAATAAAAGTACACCCAGCGAATAAACCGTAATCATAGCCTACAATTATACAAAAAATAAGCAATCATAAATGCTGCAATTTAACTTAAAATGCTTTTAAGCTCATATCTAAGCTCTTAACAGAGTGTGTAAGGGCACCAACAGAGATAAAGTCTACGCCACAGTTAGCATATTGCCTTACCGTGTCTTCTGTAATTCCACCAGAGGCTTCTGTTTGATATTTACCTGCGATAAGCGCAACGGCTGCCTTTAAATCTTCAAAATTAAAATTGTCGAGCATAATTCTGTTAATACCGCCAGCTTTAAGTACTTTTTTTAACTCTTGCAAATTCCTTACCTCTATCTCTATTTCCAGCTGCTTCTTATTATCGACAAGATATTTTTTAGCCGCATAGATTGCATTTTCAATACCTCCAGCATAATCTACATGGTTATCTTTAATCAAAATCATATCGTATAAACCCATTCTATGGTTTACACCTCCACCAATTTTAACCGCCAATTTTTCTAAATACCTAAGTCCAGGAGTTGTTTTTCTAGTATCTAACACTTTTGTATGTGTACCTTTTAGCAAGGCAACAATATGACTGGTTTTCGTTGCGATTCCACTCATGCGCTGCATGCAGTTTAAAACTAAACGTTCTGCTAGTAAAATGTTATGGGTATTTCCAATTACCGTTAATGCAATGTCTCCAACGCTTACCGCGTCTCCATCATGCTTTAACACCTCTACAACTAATTTCTTATCGATGTATTTAAAAATAGCTACCGCAAGTTCTACGCCTGCCAAAATTCCATTTTCTTTTATAATTAGCCGTGCTTTCCCATTTGTGTTTGTTGGAATGGTTGCCAACGAGGTATGGTCACCATCGCCTATGTCTTCGGCAACAGCATTCTTAATAAAATCGTTAATTCCTTGTTCGTCTATCATGCTATGCAAGCAAAAATATAAAATATTTACGAGCTAGCAACTAAGGAGTAATGGAACTGGAGTAAAATTAAAGGCTATTCTTCTTTTGCAGGCTCTATCCTAAGCTCTGTAACCAAAAAATCTTTATCAATTTTCTTTAAAGTAATCGAAATTCTAAACACACCTTTGGTGGTGGTAAGTGTTAAAACACCAAACCTATAATTTTGGTTGTTGTTTATTTTGTGTATTACAACGGATTTAAGCGGTGGATATTTTAGAAAAAAATCTTTAATAATTTGTTCGCCCTGCACCTTAGAGTATACATCTTCTTCGTCGATTAAAATAAGTTCTAAAGTCGGCGCAAAGTTCTTGCCGATTTCTTTTGCATTTCCTGCTTTAAAATATTGGGAAAGCCCGTCAATAACGTCCTTTTGGACTTGTGTAGGTCTGTAAAACGTAGAGATACCAATAAATAAATATAGTAAGCTTTTAATCATTCCTGTAGTTTATACGGAAACAATAGCTAAAATGATGCCACTAAAGTCAGAAAAATAAACTTAACAATTTGCTTTCTGGCTAGATACATTATATTTGCAAAAACTTCGACAAGAACACCTGCTGTTAAAAAAGGTTCTATAAAAACTATAAATTTTAGACAATGAAAGAAAACAAAAAAGTGGCTTTAGTAATATTAGATGGATGGGGCTACGGAAACAAAGATGAATCTGATGCTGCATTTGTTGCAAACACGCCTTTTTTCGATTCTATGATTGCAAATTATCCCAATTCAAAACTAGAAGCTTCTGGCGTAGCTGTAGGATTGCCTGCCGGCCAAATGGGCAATTCTGAGGTTGGCCACATGAATTTAGGTGCAGGCAGAACCGTTTATCAAGAATTGGGCAGAATTAATAAAGCCATTGAAGAAGGCAGTTTGCAAAAAGATAAGACCTTGGTCGACGCGTTTGACTACGCGAAAAAAAACGGAAAATCGGTTCACTTCATCGGTCTGGTTTCAGACGGAGGTGTACATGCCCACATTAGGCACCTTAAAGGTCTTTGCGATGCTGCCAAAACCGCAGAGGTTGAAAACGTTTTTATTCATGCTTTCTTAGACGGACGAGATACCGATCCAAATTCGGGCTTAGGTTTTATAACAGCATTAGAAGACCATTTAAAAATCTCTACGGGGAAAATTGCTTCGGTCATCGGACGCTATTATGCTATGGATAGAGATAACAGGTGGGAACGTGTAAAAGAAGCTTATGATGTAATGGTGAACGCAACAGGCAACAAAACCACCAATGTTCTTCAATCCATACAAAAAAGCTATGATGATGGAATTACCGACGAATTTATAAAACCTATTGTTGCAACCAACGCCGATGGCGAGCCTGTGGCCACCATTAAAAATGGCGATGTGGTGTTGTGTTTTAACTTCCGCACCGATAGAGGAAGGGAAATAACCCAAGCGTTAACACAAAAAGACTTTCCAGAGCAAGACATGCAGAAGCTAGATCTATACTATCTAACCATGACGACTTACGATGAAAGTTTTAAGAAAGTAAATGTTATTTTCACTAAAGACGACCTAAAATCTACGCTCGGAGAAATTTTAGCCAACAATCATAAAAACCAAATTAGAATTGCTGAAACAGAAAAATATCCACACGTTACCTTCTTCTTTTCTGGCGGACGAGAAGCTGAGTTTGAGCATGAAAAAAGAATCTTAGTGCCTTCGCCCAAAGTGGCTACTTATGATATGCAGCCAGAAATGAGCGCACAAGAAATTACCGAAGCCATTACCAAAGAGATGGAAAGCAAATGGGCAGATTTTATCTGCTTAAACTTTGCAAATCCAGATATGGTTGGACATACAGGCGTTTTCGCTGCCGTAATTAAAGCTGTAGAAACTGCCGATAAATGTGCAGAAATGGTAATAAACAAGGGAATAGAAAACGGATATTCGTTCATTATCCTTGCCGACCATGGCAATTCTGAGTACATGGTAAATGGCGATGGTTCTGCAAATACCGCCCACACTACTAATTTGGTACCTTGTATTTTAATCGATAAAGATTTTAAAAGCATAGCTGATGGAAAACTCGGCGACGTTGCACCCACCATTTTATCATTAATGGGTATCGCCATACCAGAAGAAATGACTGGAAACGTATTGCTATAATGGCAAAAAAATTATATGTACTTATTTTGTCCCTAGCCGTTTTTTCATGTAGACCAGAAAAAACGGCTAAGGCGATAAGCAACAATGCTTATTTTGATTTGAAAGGCTATTTCGAAAAAGAGGTAGAACGCTACAATGCCAAAAAACCAACTGTAGAAAAAACAGTTGCTATAAACGGCAAGGCCGAGATAAAAAGACTAGTGATTAAAGATTGGCAAAGAGAGCTAGCTATTTTTACTGATGCAGACATTAACAAAAGCGCATGGCAGGGAGCTTTTACAATTGAAAAATCTGGTAGCGATACTCATTATACCAGCGAAAACAAAAAAATCCCTGTCAAAGAGGTTTTCATATCTAATAAATTTGGCAAAGTGGCAAAGGTTGAGGTGATTATTGCTAACGTTAACCTCTTATACCATTCTAATGACACCCTTACTTATTACCCAGACAGTTTATACCAAATTGTAAAACAACAAAAAATTAAATTAATGGGCGTAAAAAGGTATAAGATTGTAGGGAAAATAAGGTAGGACGAGCGCAAATAAGGAGCAAGGTAGCAGACTCAACGGCTTTATAGTATCAAGGAGTTAGTATCAAGGAGTTAGTATCAAGGAGTTAGTATCAAGTATCAAGTATCAAGACACAAAATACCCAAACAACTAGCCGATTTATCGCCCAAACAACTAAACCCCCAAACAACTAGCCGACTTATCGCCCAAACTACTCAACAACTAAACGAGTCAACAAACAAACGCCTAACAACCTCACAATTTTCGGATCTACTCCACCCCCTTTGCGGCCATTTTAATTTTATAGAGCGATTTTGAGGCGGTAATGAATAACACATCTTTGTTTTTACCACCAAAACACAAGTTACCCACCCAATCTTCGGGCACGTTGATGTGTCTGATTTTAGTGCCCTCCTTATCAAAAATATTTACCCCTTTTCCAGAAAGATAGATGTTGCCTTCTGCATCTAGCACCATTCCATCCGATCCCTCGCTAACAATCAATTTACGACCAGTTAACTTGCCCTTTGGAGCAATTGCATATCGGTAGGTTTTACCAGCACCAATATCGCTTATGTACAAAAACTTGCCATCGGGCGTACCAACTATGCCATTAGGCTGGTTTAAACCATCGGCAACCAGCACTGCTTTTCCAGAATTCTTGGCAACATAATAAACAGATTGATTTGGTAATTCAGCTGATTTTCTGGTCCAATAATCGCGCTGATAATACGGGTCTGTAAAAAATATACCGCCTTTGGCATCAATCCAAATGTCGTTCGGTCCATTTAAATTTTTCCCTTGATAATCGCTAAGCAAAACTTTAACGTTTTTATGTTTGTCTACAGACCAAAGCTGGTTATGCTCGTCGGCACAAACAATTAAATTGCCTTTTTTATCGAATATGGTTCCGTTTGCCCTTCCTGCAGGGCTTAAAAAAACGCTTAATTTCCCATCCGTGTTGTACTCCCATATTTTATTGTTTGGCTGATCGGTTAAAAATATATTTCCATTCCTATCTACAGAAGCGCCCTCGGTAAACCTAAATTGATTAGAAATGAGAACTAAGCTGTCTTGATTGAAAAGAGATTTTTTTGCCGTTTGTGCAGATGAGGAGAATGTAAGAAGAAAGGCCAAGACTAAGGTTAAGGTTGAGGTTAAGGCGTGGCGATTAGAGGTTAGAAGTTTAGGGGCTAGTCCGTTGGCGGTAAGTTGGTATAAATCGATTTCCGACTTCCGACTTCCGACTTCTTCTTTCTGGTTGCTCTTTACTAAGGTTGAGGATTCTTTTTTCATTGGAATAGAAATATTTAATAAGGATTTGTGTTAGAAAGCAAAAATATGCTTTAAAGATAAACGTCTTTTTTAGGTTAACGTTTACAATTTAGCTTTTTTCTTTTGGAGGAAAATGTTTTTGGCAACTCGCTAGCGCTAAGGATTGCAACGACACCATTTCACTACGCGCTTTAGCGCAATGAAAGATACAGTGAAAAGCCTGCAAAAAGCGCCCAAATGAGTTACGATTTTAGAATGACGATTTTAGAGTGACGATTTACTATATTCGCTTCCCTTCCAAATACCGTCATCTAACTATTCCTTAAAGATTTACGAATCAAACCAAAAAAATCCTAAAAGATGTTTATGAAGGTTATAGCGCTGTTTGGATTAAGGCCAAAGCGGCAAAATGACCGACTTTTGTAGGCGGACAATCAACTGCTAAAAATTTCCGACTTTTGCCTTCTCCCGCCGCCGGCTTCCTTTTATAAAAACTGAATGTTGATTTTGGCTGCTGATGCCTATTACCTAAAACCTATTTCCACCAACTCTCAACTCGCCCTCTTCTCTTTTACCAGCATGTTTAAAGCCTCATCAAATGTTCCTGCCCGCTGTGCCATGCCATCATTTATAAAATAGATTTCGTCGGCATTTTCTATGGTATTCAACCTATGTGCAATAATAACTAGCGTAGTTTCTTTAGCCAATTTACCTAAAATACTACTTAGCAATTGTTCGGTTATGGTATCTATATTTGCTGTAGCTTCATCTAAAATAAGTAAATCTGGGTTGCGCAATACAGCGCGCATAAAGGCAATGAGTTGTTTTTGACCCAAGCTTATGTTGTCAGATAATGGATTGACTTCGGTTTTTAGTCCCTCATCAAAAATGGCCAACAAGGCTCCGAGGTGCGCATCTGAAATAACCTTTTCCAATTCTGCATCGCTCGCATCTTTATAGTTGCTATTGCCATACAAAATATTGTCTTTTACTGTTCCCGAAAATAAAAACGGCTCTTGCAAAATAAAACCAATTTTTTTGCTCCGTTCCTCGGCAGAGTAGGTTCTGATGTCTTTTCCATCTAAAAAAACAGTGCCCTTTGTGGCATCGTACAACCTAGAAATGAGTGAGGCTGTTGTTGTTTTTCCGCCACCCGTTGGGCCAATTAGCGCATAAGTTTTTCCTTTTTCGAACTTTAGGTTTACATTATGCAAAATTTCTTTAGAATCGTTGTAGGCAAAATGTACGTTTCTAAATTCAAGCAAAGCTTCAGATTTTTCTGTTTGTGGCGCAGTAATTTCTTTTAGGTTAGTTTGCAATAACAAAATTTGCGAAATTCTGTCCCAGCTGGCCATTGCAACCTGGAAACTTGTCCACAAAGCTGCCAATTGCCTTAATGGGTTGTAAAAACTTGTTGTATAGGCGATGTAACTTACCAGCAAACCAAGCGAAAAACTTCCAACAGAAATAAGATATATGCCAAACAGCAACACTATTAACTGCGCAGCACCAGAGAAAAGTCCGTAAACTGGCAAAAAAATATTGTTGGAAAGCCCAGCTCCAACCGCCATTTTATAGTTTTCTTGATTGGCTTCATCAAAACGTTCTCTAAAATAATCTCTCCTGTTAAAAGCAATAATTACCTTAAAATTGTTTAGGCTCTCTTGGATTTCGGCGCTTAAACCGCCAACACTTTTTAAACTTTTAGCATTTTTCCTTTTTACCCATGGCGATAGAACTGCGGTAAATAGGACAATAAAAACAGCAGGCACAAGCGCAGCCAGTCCAAGTTCTGTATTTATAGAAAGTAAGAAAATACCGGCTCCGATAATGGTTGCAATGGCGCCTATAAACTGCATAAGCGATTGCGAAAAAAACTGGTTGAGTTTATCAGTATCGTTGTTAACCCTCGAAATAAGATCGCCTGCCTTGTTTTCGTTAAAGAAAGAAACGGGCAGCTCTTGCAATTTGTTAAATATAGCGTTTCGCAACGTGTAGAGCATCCGTTGCCCAACGCCACCCATCAATTTTGTTTGTGTGTAGCCCGTAAACATGGCCACTATATAAATTCCAAACAACATACTGCCAGACATAAGCACCCCATTAAATTGCTTGGTGCGGATGTAAGCATCCACCGTGTGGCCAATAATAAGTGGACCCAGCAGTAGCAAACCAGAATTAACGAGAATGACTACTAGCCCAATCCATAGTGTTCGGCGTTCTGCCGAAATGAGCTGGAGCAAACGTTTTACAGCCTTTAAAGTCGACTGTTTTTCTAGCCCAGCGTTTATATCGTTAAGATTGTAGTTCATAGTTGCTGGTGCTTTGTTGCGAATTGTAAATTTGTACGTACTCGGGGCTAGTTTCCAAGAGGCTTTTATGTGTGCCCTCGGCAATTTTATCGCCCTGCATTAAGAGTATTACTTTATCGTAATTTTCTACCGAAGCAATTTTTTGCGTAACAGAAACAAGGGTTAAATCTGAATAGTTTGTGGAGATTTTCTCTAAAATACGTTGCTCGGTATTGACATCTACCCTTGCGGTAAAATCATCTAAAAACAACAAAATTGGATTAATAGCCAAGGCCCTTGCTAACATAATACGTTGCTTTTGCCCGCCAGACAAACTGCTTCCTCTCTCAGAAACGATGGTATCTAATTTTTGCGGCAAGGCCTCTACAAAATCTTTCAGCTCGGCAGTTTCTATTGCCTTTTCTAAAGCTGCATCGGTTACGGTTTTGCTAAAAGCGATGTTTTCCCTCACACTCATGTTAAAAATGATGCTGTCTTGAAAAACAAAACCTACATATTTGTGAAAGTTTTCTTGGTTGTACGCCTGCAAATCAATACCATCTAGTAAAACTTCTCCATTAGTTGGCGAAATTAAACCAGCTAAAACGGTAAGTAGTTGCGTTTTTCCGGCGGCAGTGGGCCCAATAATAGCGGTTTTTGATCCAGCCTTTATGGTAAAGGAGATGTCTTTTAAAATTGGTTTTTGTCCGAAACTTAAATTGACATCTTTAGCTTCCAAATTACCTCTTAAAGCATCTTTATTGGTTCCAGGATGATCAATTTTTGGTGCAGATAACACGCTTTCTATCCTTTTAAATGAAGCGGTAGCTTGTGCAATCACATTGCTCATAAAACCAATAACTAAAATTGGGAAAATAAGCATCGAGAGATAACTGCTAAAAGCTGTAAACTCACCCAGCGTCATGGCGTTTACAATAACAAAATGCCCACCAAGCAGCAAAATGGTTAAGCTTGCCATATTGGCTACAAAAATAATGATTGGGATTAGGGCAGCAAAAAGGCGCAAAATAGAAAGCCCAATATCTCTAGCCCTGGCATTCGCCTCAATAAATTTGTTGTATTCTAAGGTTTGAGAGTTAATTACCCGAATAAGTGCCGAGCCCAAAATGCTCTCGCTAATTACCTTATTTAACCAATCTATAACCCCTCTACTTTCTATAAATAAAACCTTTACTTTTTTTAACACAAAGAAAAATGCAAAACCTATGATGGGCACAATGGCGATGATACAAAGCGCCAACTTCCAATTAATCATCAGCAACAAAATGCTAGCCCCAAAAATTATAAAAATAGAAGAGGCAATGGACATAATGGCCTGAGACACAAAAAGTTTTATAGAATCTACATCAGAAGTAAGGTTGGTAAGCAACTTAGAAGGGTTTGCCTCTAAAATATACGCATGGCTTTGTCTGGATATTTGATCTGACAATTTGCTGCGCAAATCTTTAGCAACGCGTTCTGATGCAAAGGTTTGAACTATACTTTGCAAATAGGTAAATATAAAAACCAGCACAATAGCAACTAAAAACTCTACCATAATCGGCTTAACCTCAAACGTTTTAGCCGTATATGAATCTATTCCCTTAGCAATTATTTTGGGGATAATAAGGTTTAAACCGTTGCTGAGGAGCGCAAAAATTAAGAGCAAAAAAATTAAGCCTTTGTAAAGTCCGAGTAGACTGAAAAGACTCGGTTTTTTTGACTTCTTGGTTTCTTTCATTTTTGTTGTGTCCTATTTTATTGACCCCTCAAATTTAATTGAATTATCGAGAAATCCTGTATCTTACAAAATCATTTGACTGTTATCAAGTCATTTTGACGCCTAAAAACAGGAAAAATCACTCTCCATCAATCTTTCTCAGCTCCACCTAGATTTAAATTTACTTAACGTAACTTTGCACCGAAACATTTTGCACGAAAATATGAACATTGGAAGCTATAACGAACTACGCATTGTAAGCAAAACCGAGGCAGGGCTCAATCTAACTGACGGCGATAAGCTGGTTCTGTTGCCTTATTCGCACGTACCAAAAGATGCAGAAATTGGCGATAATTTAAATGTATTTGTATTTGTGCAAAAAGACGGAAGGCTTACGGCCACTACCCAAAAGGCCTACGCAAGCGTTGGAGATTTTGCCTTTTTAAAAGTAGTTGCCGATGGAGAAGAGGGCGCATTTATGGACCTTGGAATCGATAAAGATATATATGTGCCGACAAAAGAGCAATTAAGACCGATGCGCATGGGAGAAAAGCATGTAGTTTTTCTTTTTTTAGACGAAGGAAACGACAGGCTTTTAGCTTCGTCTAAACTCTATGACTTTGTGGAGAACGAAACCTTCGATTTTGAAGAAGGCGATGAGGTAAATTTGCTCATTAGCGAGGAAACCGATTTGGGCTATAATGCCATCATCAACAATAAGTACATTGGCTTGCTTTTTTTTAACGAAGTGTTTACAAACGTCAAAGTAGGCGATAGGCGTAAAGGCTGGATAAAGAACATTCGTGTGGATGAAAAAATAGACCTTACGTTACAGCCCAGCGGTTATAGTCATGTAATTAGCTCGAAAGATATGATTTTGGCGGAGCTAAAAAAACACGGCGGCATTATCCCGCTAGGAGACAAAAGCCACCCAGAAGATATTTATGAGCGTTTTCAGATCAGCAAGAGCGTATTTAAAAAAACCATCGGCGCACTATATAAAGAGCGTATAATTAAATTATCTGACGATGAAATTGTACTGATTGCCGGGGAAGACTAATTGTTGTTGAGTTGTTGAGTTGGTTAATCGTTGAACCATTAAGTTGTTTCGACGTAAAGCCTAACATCGTGAAACAGCTTACCCTCTTTCGTTAGGAGGGCTTTAGTAGTTTGCCTTTATTCTTTGCGCTTTTTTCCTTCATCCTAAAAAAATCCGTAGCTTTAAAGAGCTAACCTTAACCGGAAATTTTATGGAACGCTTATGCACAGATTGCGGCGCCGAGCTGAGAGGCAGGGCCGATAAGAAATTCTGCGACGACCAATGCCGCAGCAATTACAACAACCGCTTAAAAGCAAACGATCAAAGTTTTTTAAAACAGGTAAACCAAATTTTAAAAAAGAATCGAGACATTTTGGTTGATAAAAACCCAGATGGCAAGGTAAAGGTAAAACGCGAGGAACTATTGCGTAAAGGGTTCGATTTCGGTTACCATACCCATACCTACGCTACACAACGTGGCATTACCTATATTTTCTGCTACGAATATGGCTACCTCCAGTTAGAAGATGACCAGGTTTTACTGGTACGAAGAGATTTTTAGCACTTATTGAATGATAAAAGAATCGAATGAAAATTACAGATAAACAACCAATCTATAATTCAGCAGGGATTTAAAAATTTAAAACACACTTATCATCTACTCCTAATTTTAAGTACTTGCCAATAAACAAATGAGTAACTAAAAAATTAGGTTTAAATTTTGGCAGATTGAGATTAAGTGTCTAAATTTCCCAAAAAAAAACATGAAAGCTACTCTTTTTCTTCTCCTCTTACTATGCGGATTTAGATTGTCTGCACAAGAAAAACCAATTCCCAAGCCGGAATATGTAATTATAGCCAATGACAAAATCATCACCATGAAAGAAGTCGAAGACTATGGCAAGCGAGACTATGTGAAGTCGATGAGCAAAGGTGTGTCTGAAGAAATGAGGAACGAGCTTGCAAAAAAATTTGGAGAAAAAATTGGAGAAAAAGAATTTATCATCATCATTGATCTCTTTACTGAAAAAGAACATGCAGAGCGATTAGCACAGGCATCTACGGCGCCTATAGATACCAGTTCGAAAAAAAATCCAGTAGATGAATTTAAGCTAAAAGTTGGCGACACGGCAAAAGATGTTGCAATAGAGATGGTTGATGGGAAAGGTTTTAATCTTTCTGATCTGAAAGGAAAGGTGGTGCTGCTAAATTTCTGGGCAACATGGTGCGCTCCATGTTTAATGGAATTTACAGAAATTCCAGAAAAAATCCTTGTGCCCTTTAAAAATCAAGAGTTTATTTTTGTCCCGATATCCATCGGCGAAAGCAAAGAAGTCGTTTTAAAAAAGATGGATGATTTGAAAAAGTACGGCGCTCACTTCAACTCGGGCATTGATCCAGAAAAGAAAATATGGAACCAATACGCCACCAAATCTATCCCAAAAAGCTGTATTATAGATAAAAAAGGCGTCGTTAGATATTTATCGGTTGGTAACGCAGAAGGAAATGTTGATAAGTTAGCCGTAGAGATTAAAAAGCTTTTAAAAGAATAGCAGCGATAAATTTGAATGTTTGATCGGCACGCATCGCCTGCTCAATCCAAAAATTTTAAATAATGATAGAGAAAAAAAAGGTTTTTGTAATTATTGGAAGCGCGAGCAATCATTCTACCAACGAGAAATTGATAAATTACTTTGCAGACCTAACCAAAAACGTGTTCGATTTAATTATTTTCAAAGAGTTAAAAAAACTCCCTCATTTCGACCCGCAACTTTCGGAAAACAATCCCCCAACAGAAGTTATAGAGTTTAGGCGCAATATAGAAGAATCGGATGCCGTACTAATTTGCACGCCCGAATATGTCTTTAGCATTCCCAGCGGCCTGAAAAATGCTTTTGAATGGTGTGTCTCGACCACTATTTTCTCAGAAAAAATTACGGGTATTATAACTGCTTCGGCAGATGGCAGAAAGGGACACGAAGAACTGCAGCTGATTTTAAAAACCCTTATGGCAAAAATTAATGAGCAGACTTGTTTGCTCATTCAAGGCATTAAAGGAAAAATTAACAACGAAGGAGTGGTAATAGATCAAAAAACCATTAGCGATCTATTAAAGTTTATAGAAAACTTTAAACATGCTCTGAAAGTGAAATAAGGCATCAGAGAGTAAATTCGGTTAGCAATAATGTCATAAACAAGTTTTCAAAAAATAAAATTCAACAATTACTTACGAAATTAAGTTCGTGTAAGCTTGAGGTTCAGATTTAGGTAAAGATTTTAAATCCTCTATCGCCTTATTTTAGAAAATTAATTTATACGTTTTTCAAAAGCAATCAATTATGAACTGTTCTTCAGTCTAAACTAAAAATTACTATGAAATATATTCTACATTACGAGGGCTTATAAAATTTTTAATTGATGGATTGGTGGCACACATTTACGGTTTGGTTTTTAGCACTTGGAGCAAAATACAATGTCAGCCCCGTTATTTTTGGCATAATTTACATTGGCGCAATCCCGTTCTTTTTTGCCTCGCTCTACTGGACAATTAGCAACATCAGAAATAAAAAATCCATGCTCGTACCTGTACTGCTTTCTTTTTTATATCAGCCTATTTATATCTCATCATCGTGGGGCAAAACATTCCTGTTTGGGTATATCTTTTTATTGGGGCAATGGTGGTGTACGGTGTGTACTCTACAGTAAATAAGATTAAAGACAAAACCAAGTCGAAATAATTGAGGGGATTTATTTATTTGAAAGAAATTTAAAAATGAAAATTAAAAAGTATTATCTTATTGCCGGTCTAATAATTCTACTAATTAGCGCTCTTGTGATCTTCCCAATAGAATCAGCCAAAACTGATTTTATTATGGGTTTAGGATATACCTATTTAACGGCAATTATCGGCGTTTTAGTGACAATGTATGGGTTAATGGGAAACAAATTTTTTAAAGGATTACTGTTTGTGTTCTGCAGTGCAATATTTAGTTTTTTTATCTGCATCTTTTTTTTCGTAGTAATTGCCCCTGATGTTAATTTTTTCTCAACCATAATTGCAACATGGATTGCAATACCCATCGGAATACTTGCGGCAGTTATATTTCTATTCGTTAATTATAGGTTTATTGCGGATGAAAATAAATACAAATTGTTTTTTAAGCGCTTAATTTGTTATCTGTTAATTCTAGCAGTACTGGGTGTCTTATTTTTTAAAGGAAGCGATTGGATTTCCTCCGTTTCTGAATTTATCAAGGGAAAAACATTGCCAATTCCGTAAGTTCGTACGTTGATACTTAGTGCCATTTGATGACCAGCATGGTTGGCTCTTTTTAGATTGAGCTATCTCTGAGAAGAAATCTTCGTAAACACCCCTCTGAACACTTAAAATAAAACCTATTTTGTAAAAACTTTCTTGTGTATGGATTGGATTTTAATTCTCGAACTACTCTACCTAATATTCATCATCTCGGTGTGTTTACGCATCATTTTTGATACTGATAATGTAAGCAAGACATTGGGGTATTTACTTGTGGTCATCTTTTTGCCAATTATCGGCGTTTTTATCTATTTTTCTTTTGGGGTTAATTACAGAAAAAACAAACTCTACACAAAGAAAATAACAAAGGACAAAAAGCAACAGAAATTAATTATAGCGAAGTTAAACGAATACAACACTCAAAATGAGAAGCTGTTAGAAACCAATAGCAATTTCTCACGTCTTGCAAAAATGTTGTACCAAACGGATAGAAGCCCACTTACCTGTAATAATTCAGTGGAGCTTCTCATTAATGGTGAAGAAAAGTTTCCAGCAGTCATCCAAGAGCTTAAAAAAGCAAAAAACCACATTCATATAGAATATTACATTTATGAGGATGACGATATTGGTAAAAAGATAGAAGAAATTTTAATTTCAAAGGCGCAAGCTGGCGTAGAAGTTCGGTTTATTTATGATGATTTCGGCAGCTCCTCCATCAGGAAACATTTAGTAAAACGATTATTAAAAGGTGGCGTGCGCGCCTATCCATTCTATAAAATAAAGCTAATTCCTTTGGCAAACAGAATTAACTATAGAAATCACCGTAAAATAATTGTGATCGACGGACTAACCTCTTTTGTGGGTGGCATAAACATCAGCGATAAATACAGCAACGCGACCATTGGCAATAAACTATATTGGCGAGACACCCATTTAAAACTCAAAGGACCAATAACCACGTTGCTTCAACGCACGTTTATAGCCGATTGGAATTTTTGCAGCTCAGAAACCTTACCTATCGAAGCAGGTTATTTTCCTGCTTTCGACTCCCTTCCTCCAATCGGCGATAAATTGGTGCAAATCGCAGCGAGCGGACCAGATTCAGACCATCCAACCATTTACTACTCTATTGTAGAAGCGATTTTATCTGCCAAAAAAGAGGTGTTTTTAACTTCTCCATATTTCATTCCAGGCGAAACCATTATGGACGCACTAATTATGGCTTCGCTATCAGGTGTAAAAATTAAGCTGTTGCTGCCGGGAATTTCCGATTCGTTTTTTGTGAACGCTGCCTCCAGATCTTATTTTAAAAATCTTTTACAGGCTGGCGTAGAAATCTACTTGTATCAAAAAGGCTTTGTGCATGCAAAAACCTTGGTGGCAGATCGCTGTCTATCTATCGTAGGAACAGCAAACTTAGATTATCGCAGTTTCGATCTAAATTTTGAGGTCAACGCAGTTATTTATGATGAAGAAATGGGCGAAAAACTTGCGCAAGTTTTTGAGCAGGACCTGTTAGACGCCAAAATAGTTGATTTAGATAGATGGTTGAAACGACCAAAAATGAAGCAGCTTTTAGAGAAAACGATTCGATTGATATCGCCGCTGCTGTAAAAAATAATAAGCTTAATTAAAAGTAAAGTTAGAGAACTGGAATTATTATATGTTAGTACAATCTTAAATCATACAGCGAGCTCCCCTCCTATTTTTAGGAGGGGTCGGGGGTGGTTTTGGGCGCCTTAACACGCCATCCGTTATATCTTTTAGCGGCAAAAAAACCGCTAAAAGGATGCCACTTCTGTCGTTGGCGCTAGCGTGTCGTCCAATAATCTCAGTGCTAAACCCTTTCGAAAAAAGGAATCTCCCAAACTTTCTGCTGCTTTTTTTGTCTAACGCATGAAATTAATCATTCAAGGGATAAAATTAAATGTTTGCCACACTAACCAAGTTTTTAGATAGTAAAGCTTCATTTAGCAAAGACCAGTTAGAAGAAATCTGCAGTTTTTTTAGTCAAATTAAAACGAAAAGAAACCAAATTCTACTAGGTTTTGAAGATGTCTGTAAATACTATTACTTTATCAATAAAGGTTGTGTTCGTCTTTACACCTTTACTGCAGATGGAAACGAAAGCTCTAGATACTTTGCTTTCGAAGGCAATTTTGTAACTGCTTTACCAAGCTTTATAGATCAACAACCGGCAGAAGAATTTTTACAGACTATTATCTCCTCTGAACTTTTATCTATTAGAAGGGAAGATTTTTATCGCTTGGTCAAAACACTTCCGGCTTTTGCCAAAATTTACACTGAAATCTTAGAACTTGGATTTATAGTTGCGCAAAAAAGAATCTACGGCTTTCAAGGATTTGATGCTTTGGAAAAAGTAAAATGGATCATCAAACATCAACCAAAACTTCTAATCAGCGTCTCTAATAGAATGGCTGCTTCTTACCTCGGCATTGCTCCTGCCACGTTAAGTAGGGTAAAGGCGAAGCTCAATTAGTAGCGAGTAGCTAGAATCGAGTATCAAGATGTTCCAGACAAACAACTAACCACCAAACCAACCAAAAAACTAGCTATCCGCTACTCAAAACGTTGACATACATCAACATTTTTCATGATGTTGAACCGTAAATTTGTTAAAAATAAAAGCATGAAAACATTAGCATTAATACTTACTCTAATATCATCTGCCGCTTTCGCACAAGTCAAAACCGAATCGGAAACAACTCAGGCTGCAACTAAAGCGTACGTTAAATCTGTAAATACTTTGACAACAAAAGCAGCCTTCGAACTTGCAAAACGCGCAACCGAAAAGGCAACGAGTATGGATAAGGTTGTTTCTATCGCAGTATTAGATGCGTCTGGTACTACATTATTATTGGTTCGCGGAGAAAATGTAGGCCCGCACAACACAGAAGCATCGCGCAGAAAAGCATATACTGCTCTTTCTACAAAAACACCAACCCTTATGCTATTACGCAACGTGCAAAAAAGCAAAGACACCGAAAACCTAAACACATTGCCCGAATTATTGTTGATGAGCGGCGGAATACCAATTTTTTATAAAGGTGAGGTAATTGGCAGTATAGGAATATCTGGAGGTGGAAGCGCAGAAAACGACGACCTCATTGCAAAGGCAGTAGCCATACCAGAACTTGGATTAACAACAGCAAAATAACTTTAAAATTTAAAAAACACAATTATGAAAAATTTAGCATTCACTTTTTTAATCGCAATGTTTGCCTCCGTAGCATTCGCACAAAAACCACAATATCAATTGTCGAGTCATATTTTGGATATTACCAAAGGCATGCCGGCAGCTGGAGTAAACATCAAGCTTGAAAAATATACCGAACAAAATAAAACTTGGAGTTTCGTAGCTGAAAAGATAACTGATAAAGCAGGAAGAATTCCAGATTTTCTACCTTCTGATAAATCGAACTTAGGAATTTACAGACTTACCTATTTTACAGCTCCGTACTTTAAAAAGAATCACGAAGAAAGTTTTTATCCATTTATAGAAGTAGTATTCCAAATTAAAGACGGGCAGCATTATCATGTGCCAATTACTTTATCTGCTTTTGGATATTCTACTTATAGAGGAAACTAAATAGGGAAATATTCCCAGTAGCACAACCATTAAAATATGGACGTTAAACAATTGAATGTCCATTTTTTTTGTTTTCAAACGTTGGCACGAAAGCGCTAACCCTAATGCATAAAAATTTTCACGATAATCAAACTATATCGCGCTTTTCAAACCTATATTAAAATCAGACAAATTTTCATGCAAAAAACTAATTATCAGCAACTTATTCAGGTTTTTTATAATTTACCCGACAAAATTTCCGAAATCTAAATCAAATTCTTGGTGGCACTTGTTTTGATTACAAAGCAAGTATAGAAACTTAAAATAATTTTACCACAAGAACATGAACTTTAACAACTTTACTATAAAAGCGCAAGAGGCAGTTCAAAAAGCTTCAGAGATTGCGCAGGCCAATCAGCAGCAGGCCATTGAACCGGCACACCTTTTAAAAGGTTTACTTACGGTAGATGAAAATGTGGTTTCGTATGTGCTGAAAAAACTAAACGTAAACCTAAATGTTCTCAACAATAATTTAGATGCAGAAATAGCAAAATTCCCTAAAGTTAGCGGAAGCAACATTTACATGTCTAGCAATACCAATGCGGTTTTGCAAAAAGCAAGTTCGTATTTAAAAGAATTTAAAGACGATTTCGTATCTGTAGAGCATTTGCTATTGGCCATTTTATCTGTTAACGACAATACTTCAAAGCTTTTAAAAGAACAAGGCGCTACAGAGAAAGACCTCAAAAAAGCAATTGCAGAGTTGCGTGGAGATAACAAGGTAACAGATCAAAATGCAGAAGCTACTTACCAAGCCTTAAGTAAATACGCTCGAAACCTCAATGAGTATGCGGAAAGCGGGAAATTGGATCCTGTAATCGGGCGAGACGAGGAAATTAGAAGGGTGATCCAAATTTTATCTCGACGCACAAAAAACAACCCAATTTTAATTGGCGAACCAGGTGTTGGTAAAACGGCCATCGCAGAAGGCATCGCGTTTAGGATTATAAAGGGTGATGTTCCTGAAAATTTAAAAAGCAAAATCGTTTATTCTTTAGATATGGGTTCTCTCATCGCGGGAGCAAAATATAAAGGCGAGTTTGAAGAACGGTTGAAAGCAGTTGTGAAAGAAGTTTCTCAAAGCGACGGAGAAATCGTTTTATTTATCGATGAAATTCACACCTTGGTTGGAGCTGGCGGCGGCGAAGGCGCCATGGATGCTGCAAATATTTTAAAACCGGCCTTGGCTCGTGGCGAACTTAGGGCAATTGGTGCCACAACGTTAGATGAATATCAAAAATATTTGGAAAAAGATAAGGCTTTGGAGCGACGTTTTCAAAAAGTAATGGTCGAAGAGCCAGATACCCAAGATGCCATTTCCATTCTACGTGGCTTAAAAGAGCGTTATGAAACGCACCACAAGGTAAGGATTAAGGACGAAGCAATCATCGCCGCTGTAGAAATGAGCCAGCGGTATATTTCAGATCGGTTTTTACCAGACAAGGCCATAGATTTAATGGATGAAGCAGCTTCTAAATTACGCATGGAAATGGACAGCGTACCAGAGAATGTAGATGCGCTTGATAGAGAAATTATGCGTTTGGAAATAGAACGCGAAGCCATAAAACGAGAGAAAGACGAAAAGAAGGTAAAAGATTTATCTGAAGACATAGCAAATTTATCTGCAGAACGTGATGAATTAAAAGCCAAATGGCAGAGCGAAAAAAACTTGGTAGACAACATGAATACTCAATTAGAGCAGATTGAGCATTTCAAATTAGAAGCCGAGCAGGCGGAACGCGCGGGAGATTATGGCAAAGTAGCCGAAATAAGATATGGCAAAATTAAAGAAGCACAAGATAAAGCTGCGCAATTAAAAGTAGCGCTAGAAAAACAGCAAAGCGACGGCAGCCGGATGCTTAAAGAAGAAGTTACCGCTGATGATATTGCTGGAGTAGTTGGCCGTTGGACCGGTATCCCGGTAAATAAACTGATAGAAAGTGAGCGCGTTAAATTACTGAATTTAGAAGACGAACTCCATAAAAGAGTTGCAGGCCAAGATGAAGCGATAGAAGCCATTTCTGATGCCATCCGCCGATCTAGGGCTGGTTTACAAGACAAGAAAAAACCAATTGGTTCCTTTATTTTTTTAGGAACAACTGGTGTAGGTAAAACAGAGCTTGCAAAAGCGTTGGCAGAGTTTTTATTTAACGACGAAAACGCCCTGACAAGAATAGACATGAGCGAATACCAAGAAAGACATGCGGTTTCTCGTTTGATTGGAGCGCCTCCAGGATATGTAGGCTACGATGAAGGCGGACAACTTACCGAAGCGGTACGACGGAGACCTTACTCGGTAATTTTGTTAGATGAAATAGAAAAAGCACACCCAGATGTTTTTAACATTTTATTGCAAGTGTTAGATGATGGCCGACTAACCGATAATAAAGGCAGAACGGTAAACTTTAAGAACACCATAATTGTAATGACCTCGAACATCGGCGCGAACATGATTCAGGATAATTTTAAAAATTTGACCGACGAAAACCGAGACGAGGTAATTGCTAAAACAAAAAGCGAGCTTTTTGAGGTATTGAAACAAACCATCCGTCCTGAGTTTTTAAATAGAATTGACGAGCTGATTATGTTTACCCCACTAAACCGCACAGAGATTAGAGCTATTGTAGACTTACAATTTAAACACGTGCAAGATACCTTAGCAGAAATGGGTATAGAAATGGATGCAAGTGCAGAGGCTTTAGATTGGTTGGGAGAACTTGGTTACGATCCACAATTCGGTGCTCGTCCGTTAAAAAGAGTTATCCAAAAACGAATTTTAAACGAATTGTCTAAAGAAATTTTGGCAGGAAAAATAAACAAAGACAGCAAGATCAAATTAGATATGTTTGATCATAACTTCGTCTTTATGAATTTGACGGAGCAGTAAAAAATATAGAAACATAAAAAAGGCGCAGATTTGTTCTGCGCCTTTTTTTTAAATACAACAGTTTCTTGCGTTAGGTTTTTCTAAAAAAACCGTGGCAATGGTCTTTAGCATATAAAGAAATAATATATTCGGGCTTATCTTTTAAAAACACATCACAGGCAAGTTTAACGCCGGGGTTAACACTTAGTCCAGGGTCACCATCTTCATCATTATGATAATCCATAAGCATACAAATTGCACCTTTGCTTAATTTTGGATAAATATTTTCCAAACAGTAAATCATGACGTCTCGATGCGCAATGGTATCGCCACCGAAGCCGCAATCTATATGCACAAAAGCTAGCTTGCCTGATAATTGCGTTGGCAACGTCTCATTAAAATAACCTTTATGCAAAACTGGAGGCCTTAGCTTTGCCAACTTAAAGTTGTTTAAAAGTTCTTCCTCCACATTACCTGTAAAAGCAAATTTTGTCTCGAAACTATCGTACAGATGCAATTTTTTTAACGATTGGGTTTGTTCGATAACTTTTTCAAAGAGCATAGCACATTGCCCCGTAAAACAACCTAATTCGGCAACATCTCCCTCTATCTCATTTGAGATTACAGAATCTAATAAAAGACAGTAGTTCATCCGCTGCTCCACAGAATTCATATCGACCATACCATCTGGCAAACGCTCTAACTTATATCCATACCCAAGCTTTTTAATCACCCAATTGATGTAGTTAGCAAGGCGAGATTTTCTGGGTTTGGCAAAAGGCGATTGAGTAATGAAGAAATTATTCATTTTTACTTTTTAAATTGAAACAACAACTCCTTAAAAGTAAAGAAAATATAGTTCATCATTCAAAAAAACTAACTGGCAACTCCGATTCTGTTTAAAAATCGAAAAAATACTTAAACTTGATTAGTTAAATATAAGTACCAAACATTATTTCTAAGTAGAAACTGCACAACAAAGTCATATCCCTTTAAATATGATCAAAATCATTTTCGTTAGATTAAACATTATTTACATTGACAACATCAGAAATAATAAAAACATGAAGACAGCATCGATTTTAAAAGAATTAAATTTTAACGAAACAAAACCTGCTATTTCGGTTATGATGGAAACCGACTTTACCAAAGAAATAAGGATACTTTTTAGAAAAGACCAGTTGATGAAAGAGCATAAAGCGCCTTTGCCAATTGTGGTAGAAATTGTAGATGGAGAGATAGACTTTGGCGTAAATGGAGAAAGTTTCCATTTAAAAAAAGGCGAACTTATTTCCTTAGAGGCCAACATGCCACATAACCTAACCGCACTTTCAGAAAGTATTGTGAGGTTAACGCTATCTAAGGGCGATCACGCCAGCAGAGTAAAAGAGGTAACAACTAGCTAAATTAACGAAATGGAAAATCATAAAATTGATAAAATTCCTGGTTATGAATTATTTGCCAGCATTGGCAAGAAAGTATTGCGACCCGGCGGCGTTGAGTTAACGCGCCGTTTAATCAACGGACTAAATGTTAACAGCTTGGATGCTGTTGTAGAATTTGCACCAGGTTTGGGCAAAACAGCAAAACTGGCGTTAACACATGCGCCAGCATCTTACATTGGCGTAGAATTAGATGAACAATCTGTCGCACTTTTGAGAAAAAAATTAACGGGCAACAATATCAAAATTATTAGCGGAAACTCTGCAAAAACAGGCTTGGCAGACAGCTCTGTAACTAAAGCCTATGGAGAGGCAATGCTTACCATGCAAGCCGACCATAGAAAAGCAGAGATTATACTAGAGGCACATAGAATTTTAAAGCAGGGCGGTTTGTACGGCATCCACGAACTTGCGCTTTCTCCAGTAACTATATCAGACAGCGCGAAAGCCGAAATACAACGCGCCTTAGCAAAAGTGATGAACGTAAATGCAAGGCCGCTTACCATTACAGAATGGAATGAACTGTTAGATGCAAATGGTTTTAAAGTATTGAAAACCGAAATCTGCCCGATGAAACTACTTAGCCCTCGACGAATAATTGCCGACGAAGGTTTTTTTAGGGCTTTGAAAATTGCCCTAAACATAATTTTAAGTCCAAAAAAGCGCAAACGCATACGTGCGATAAAAAAAGTGTTTGAAAAATATGGCGAAAATTTAATTGCTGTGGCGATTATTTCAGAGAAAAAGTAGTTAACATACGGAGCAAACACAGCTATCTATAAACCAATTAATTACAGTTGGATTACTTAGAATAGACGTTTTTGTGTTGTGGCGATTTTGATGGAAACCTAAGAATTTTTTTGTTTTAATTCTAGCAAAAAAAACCTAATTTTAGTCCACACACAAATACACACAACATGAAATCTATTCTACTATCGGCGGCACTGCTGTGCGCCCTCGGTTTAGGCTGTTATGCCCAAACTGAAAAAGGCAATTCTATGGTTGGCGGAAGCTTTAGTTATTCTAGTGACAAGCTCCAATCTTATGGTAGACGAACCAATAATTTTTATCTAGCGCCGCGCTATGGCTATTTTTTAAAAAACAATCTTGCAATTGGATTAGAATTGCCTTTTAATTTATCGCGATTAAATTTTAAAAGCTACCAGACCTACAATAACGAAACGGGTTATTTTGAAAACAACTCAGCGCCAAAGGAGTTAAGCATCGGATTTTCGCCATTTCTAAGAAAATATTTTATCACGCAATCAAAAATCGGCTTTTTTGCACAGGCTAACCTTTTAATGTTGGTAAATTCCTTTAATGTAATTGAGGACGGTTACCTGCTTAGAACTGATGTACAAGTGAAAGGATTGGGCGCAAATTTAAGTGCGGGTCTTTCTTTAAATGTTTCAGCAAATACCAAAATAGAATTCAGCCTACCATTTGCAAGCTTTTTCCACCAGTCTTACTATGATGAGCATTCGGAATATAATTACGACAAGAAAAACAACTTCAATGTATTCCCAAATATTTTAACGCCCACACTTGGCGTAAATGTATATTTTTAACAATCGACTTATGTTTCCACATAAAAAGCACAAACGTTGATAAATTACTGCATAAATTATTTTTCGATTTCATAGTTTTGCGACAAACAATTCATTATCATGAAAATTAAAATTCCATCACTTTTTTTTATCGCAGCAATTCTATGTGCAAGTTGCCAGTCTAAATCTCAGCAAAAAGAAAAAGAAGGCTCAGAAAAATCAGATACCACAACCGTTGTCGATAACAATCCCACAGAAAAAATAGATGTCTCTAAAATTAAAAAAGCAGATGCAGCAACCATTTTGGCGCGCAAGCAGGTGCCAGTTCTTTGCTATCACCAAGTACGCAATTGGATAGAGCGAGACGGCAAAGTGGGTAAAGACTACATTGTGCCCATCCAAAATTTTAAGGATCAAATGAAAATGTTGGCAGATAGCGGTTACCATACCATTTTACCCGATCAACTTTATGCGTATTTAAATACTGGCGCTAAACTACCAAGTAAACCTATTATGCTTACGTTTGATGACACCGATGAAGATCAGTTTACAATAGTTCGTCCCACTTTAAAAAAACATGGGTATAAGGCGGTTTATTTCATCATGACGGTTTCTATCGGCAGAAAAGGGAAATTTGTAAATTATATGAGCTCAGAACAAATTAAACAACTTTCTGACGAAGGAAATATCATCGGCAGCCATACCTATGACCATAAAAACTTTAAGAAATACACTGGCAAAGATTGGGAAGAACAATTGGATAAACCAACAAAAAAGCTAGAAGATATTACCGGTAAAACTATGACGGAATTTGCTTATCCTTATGGGCTTTGGAACTCGGAAGGTTTTCCGGAATTGAAAAAACGTGGATTTAGAATGGCTTTTCAGCTCAGCACAAAAATGGATCAAAAAGACCCACTTTTAACCATTCGCAGAATAATTGCGAGTGGGTATTGGAGCCCTAAAACGTTGAGCAACAGCATTAAAAATAGTTTTTAATTCCCTCTTTAGTAAAAAGTTGCACGAAGTATTTTTTTAAAGATAGCGCTAGTTTTTGATAAAACTAGCGCTATTTATTTTAACGGTAAAACGATTGATAAAACCAATTTTGCAAACAAACGTTAGAGTTTCTGTATTTTAATATAAATCAACAACTTTGTACAATGAAAAATAGCATCATCGCCAGCATTGCAATGGCAACTTTATTTGCTTGTAACAATCCAAAAAGCAGCAAAACTGAGACAGAAAATAATGCGAGCATGGATACCGCAAAAACAACTACAGTGCTTCCAACAACGTTTTACAAAAGACTAGAAGGAACTATTGCAGGCAAAGCCATAATTATGAACTTGCAGCGCACAAATGAAGGTTTTTCTGGGGGATATTATTATAACGGCCCTTGGTTAGATTTAGCAAGCTATGCCAAAGCAACTAAAGACAGTGTTTATTTAAACGAGCGAAATTTATATTCCTCTTACTTTGGTCTAGATTCAAAATATCCTAAATTAACTATGGGCTGGAATGGCAACGGTTTCAACGGTACTTGGATTAGTGGCGATAGCACAAAAAGATATCCCATAAAATTACAAGAAAAATATCCAGAAGGATCTTATAAATTTAGTACTGGCATGTACAATGATTCAATTGCCGCAATTCCAAAAAATCCAAAATCGCCCATGGCGCAAATTGATTTTACTTATTTGAAACCCGAAGGCAATACCGATAATATCAAATGGCTTGATGCAAAACTTAAAAAACTTTCGGGCATTAAAGAAACAAGCACCGGCCGACAAGCAGGCTTTGAAAATTTAAGTGCCGATTATTTTAAAAACTACACAAGTGAAGTAAAAACACTAGGCAAAAAAACCGACATTACAACTTTAAATTATCTTAATTACTATAGAAATAATTATCAATCCATCGCTTTTAACAATAACGATTATATTATTGTCGAATCGCTAAATGGGGAATACGCCGGTGGCGCACATGGCAATTATGCTACTTTAATGGCATGTTTAGATGTAAAAAACAAAAAGGAACTTAAATTGAGTGATGTAGTAAAAATCGACTCTAACACATTCCAAAAAATAGTAGAGAAAAATTTTAGAAAGTTATACAACATCAAGCCTAATGGCGATTTAAAATCTGTACTTTTCGATAATTTTATCAAACCAAATAACAACTTCTATTTTAACCAATTTGGTTTGGCTTTTATGTACAACCCGTACGAGGTTGCAAGTTACGCTCAAGGACAAGTGGCGGTGTTTATTCCTTTTGCAGAGTTAACGCAGTACTTAAACCCAGAATTTAAGACGAGAATGGGGCTTTAACCCTACCTTTTTTGGCAGACGTTGTGAGGCTCAAAAAATTTCTTGTATTAAAAATTTGTTGCCATTAAAAACGAACTCCTCTTTTTTGGTCTTCCCAATTAACATTCTCCCTATCGGCGATGCCTGAGAAACCGCAATATATTTATCAGTGTCTACCGTTAGTTCGCCCGCGCTAATGCTGAGGTAAAAATTACCTCTCGAAGTAAAAACCAAGCTGCCATTTTGAACAGATGATGAGACGCTTGTGCGCTCTATCTGCTGCAATGCCATCTTTTGCATGCCCGCTTCATAAAGCAACTTGTTGTTTCTGTCCATTTCTTGCTGCATCATTTCGCGCGTCGTTTCATATTTATCGCCCGCGCTGCTCTTCGTATCATCGTTAGATGCCTGCCTAGCTTGTGCCAGCGAATGCTCGATGTTCTCTATACGTTTTTGTATAAACGCCAAACACAGCTTATGGAGTTGAAACTTGAGGGTAGAAGAATTAATCATAATCTAAATGAATTTGCAAGATGCGCAAACTATTCAAATTTTCTGTTCTCTCCAGTTAATTGCTTCCTAATTTTCTTTACCCGAGCAAAAAAACCAACACTTTCTTTTGCCACCAGAAAATCCATCGTTTCTAGCAATTCGGTTTTTATCCAAATATGTGTTGTGCTTAAATTTGCCAAAATATCTAAGCAGAATGCTTTTGTTGCCACTGGTGTAGCTTCATCAATAAGCCGCCTAAAAACGGCCGAAATAATAGCATCCAAATTATATTCAGCCAATAATTCTGCAACCTCAATGCTTGCGCTTTTATTGGTCATAGATGTTAGCATCTTTACGTAGTGCCGCAAGGCAGACAAATTGGTCTGATCACAAAACCGATCTAAAAAATAACGGGTGTAGGACAAAAATCTCTCTTGATGATTTGAATAAATGTTTTCTAAAATCCAAGCCGCCCGAAAGCCAATTTTCTTATCTCGATCAAGCGTCAAATCGATTAAATCTTTTACCCGAAAATCTTTACCGGCGAGCGCCGCAAGTTGCCGCACCTTCTTTTTCTGCAATGTTTGCCTTATGGCCTCTAAAAGTATAGCTCCGCTTTGATTAGACATCATAACCTCGAGGTTGTTTCTTTATAACGCCATTGTTTCTTCTGCGCAATTTCTTTGCAGCACCATATTAAGGGCACTCCATATTTTCCCATTAACGCTAGCTTCGCCAATTTTGCTATGGTTTATTTTAAAACCCACTTTTTCGTAACATTTAATCGCGCCCTTATTCCAGTCAAACACATTCAAATCGACCTCATAAATTTTCGGATCCCGAAACACAAGTTCGACCATACAACGCACTATTTCTTCTCCAAGTCCTTTCCCTCTAAGCTCGCTTTTGCCAATAATAATTCTCGACAACCTAGCATTCCCGTGCTCAAAGTTTAGTTCGCAATGGCCAATTGTTTGCCCTGTCGACTTTAACACAACCTTTAGCACAGTTCTATTGCCCATTTTAATATAATTTGTTAGTTGGCCATCAGTTAGCGGATAACTAAATATTTTACCCGCAAACTGAAACAACTCTTCTTCACTCCCCACCCAACTTTTCAGCGTCTCAAAATCGAGTTCGGTAAAGGCTTTTAAATCAATCCTCATTCTTTTATAAATATTTTTTAAAAAAAGATTTGGGCGTGCCCCAAGCTGCGCAAGGGTCGGGTCATCCGCTACAAGTCCTCGCTTCCCGAATCAAAATCGGGACAGGACGTTCCTCGCTGTGGGCTTTTCGCTTCTACCCCTCACGCAAGAATACTAAAACCACAAATTTATCGATTTTGACTACTTTGATACAACACATTTATACTTTAGATAAGTCTTCTTCGTGTTTATTTAATTAGAATCGGTATTGCAAAAATTATTGCTCCCAATAAAAACACAATTGTCAGAATGTGTATTTTATAGTTGTTCACTCTAAAAAAAACAAACTGCTGAAAGGTTCTGATCAACCAAAATAACGAAGTGGCGCCCAATAAAAAATTACCAAGTTTAGTGCTCAACAACTCCGTTGGAAACACAAAACACATAAATGCGGTAAAAAAGAAATAGAATATAATCTGAATATTCAGAATCTGCATAATCCCCTGGTTGGCGAAATTTAATTTTTTCAACGCTACCTTCCAGTTAAATATTTTCCAGAAACCAAGGTGAAACAAAGCCAACGCCAGACTATAAACTCCACAAATATAAATTATCGTTATCATTTGGTGTTATAAAAAGTTTCTTTAAACCTAGACAAAACCTGGGCCTTAGGTCTTGCTAATCTTACTTGCTAAATCCAATCTAAGAAATCCTTCTTCGAGAGTCCAAGTGTTCTCAACCCATTCTTAATAATAAATTCTGGAACTGGATCAATATGGTTTTGAATGGTAATCGGCCTCAATAAATCGTTTCTTGTCCAATGTTCATGTCCTCCACATGTTCTGGTGCATACACAACCTTTATCTGTCAAAAAATCTCGATATAATTTTAGGGGAATATTTCTAAGATGAGCGCCAGCCATAAACGCTAAAGTGAAAATTCAACTTTCTCTCGGGAAACTTTATAGTTCTTATTATTAACAATATCGCTGTACAGCGCATTCGAATTGACTAAATCTGAATCCTTGGGGGGACTAAATTTTAGGTTTTCTTTTGAGCCTTTTATCGACCATCCAAGATCTTTAAGCACCTTATCAAAGGTATTTTTATCAATCGTGTATCTAAAAAATTCTTCTATAACTATAGCAAAAGAACTTTTTGCTTCATCTTCGGTTTTGCCGTAGCCGCTCAAATCTAATGCGGGAGAATATACAATGTTAACATCGTCCTCAACAAATTCTATCAAAGACAACCCAACATGGAATTTTCCGTTGCTAACGCCCGAAGGTGCTTTTAAGTGTAAATCTGACATACAATCCTTCTTATACCCAAAATTAAGTAAATTATTCGAGTATTGTAGTTTGACCTTATCTTTAAATATTATACAATCGTTCTTTGATTTCATTGTCCATAAACGAGCTGCCTGTGTGTATTTAGTGTTTTCCTAAAATAGGGGTTTTTGATTGCCCTTTCTTCCAATAACTCTATTGGCCTTTTCAGCACATCTTGTAGGTAAAACTTAAAATCGAAGTAATTGTCGGCATAATCTTCCAATGGAACTTGAGAAAATCTATAATTATGTCAATATCCCTCTAATTGTTATATTTATCTGTTAAAATCGATTCAAAATCACATAGACTTTTTACCTTGTCTATTTTACAAAGCGCTGCGATTGCAGGTTGAAACGCCTTAATTTTTTCCATTTTACCAAATATAACAAAAAGCAATAACCTGTCGCGCATATATACAACCTTCAGAACCACCCCCCCTTTCAAACATAAACCCGATGGAAACGGCAGCCTGCGAGGCACGAGCGGCTATAGTGTACAGCGGGGCTGCTGCAACCTAAAAGCACAGAACCCTTCGTTTTCAAAATAATTAGCGGAAAGCGCAAAGCCGAAAGCTAAAAGCAAAACACATCTAAACCCTAGCTTTTTACCCTCGGCCTTTTTGCGTACCTTTGCAGCTTATTTTTTAAATGCATGATTTCAGTTTCAAATTTATCTTTACAATACGGCAAACGGGTTCTTTTTTCGGAGGTTAACCTTAAATTTAACCAAGGCAATTGCTATGGCGTTATTGGGGCCAACGGTTCTGGAAAATCTACATTCCTTAAAATTTTATCGGGCGAGGTGACTCAAACTACTGGTTCGGTGGCTTTTACGCCTGGAGAGCGTATGGCTGTTTTAAAGCAAAACCATTACGAGTTTGACGAATTCACGGTACTTGAAACCGTAATGATGGGCCATAAAGAGCTTTATGCCATTATGAAAGAGAAAGATGCCATTTATATGAAGGAAGATTTCTCTGAAAAAGATGGCATACGTGCAGGAGAGCTAGAGAATATTTTTGCCGAAATGGACGGCTGGAACATGGAAAGCAACGCTGCAACTATGTTAAGCAATTTGGGGATAACAGAGCAGAACCATGGCAAATTGCTACAAGAGCTAGATAATACTCAAAAAGTTAGGGTGTTGTTGGCACAAGCGCTTTTTGGCAATCCAGATATTTTGCTTTTAGATGAGCCGACCAACGATTTGGACATCGAAACGATTGCTTGGCTAGAAAATTTCTTGGCCGATTATCAAAACATTGTTTTAGTTGTAAGTCATGATAGGCACTTTTTAGATGCGGTTTGTACCCACATTGTGGATATAGATTTTAGCAAAATGAACATCTACTCTGGAAATTACACTTTCTGGTACGAAAGCAGCCAGCTTGCACTGAAACAGCGTAGCGATCAAAACAAAAAACAAGAAGATAAAGTTAAGGAACTTCAAGAATTTATTAGAAGGTTTAGTGCAAATGCTTCGAAATCTAAGCAGGCAACCTCGCGTAAAAAAGCCTTGGATAAGATTGATATTTCTGAGATTAAGGCTTCGAGCAGAAAATACCCAGCCATTATTTTTAACAATACAGGTAGAGATGCCGGAGACCAGATTTTACAGATAGAGAAATTAAGTAAAAGCAATGCCGATGGTGTGTTGTTTAAAGATGTTTCTTTTATGGTAAACAAAGGAGATAAAGTTGCCGTTCTTTCTCAAAATAGTTTGGCAACGGCTGCTTTTTATGATGTATTGAACGACCGCGATACCGATTTTAAAGGTTCCTTTAAATGGGGCGTAACCATTAGCACGGCTGATATTCCGAATGACAATAGCGAATATTTCACACGTAAAGATGAGAATTTGGTTGATTGGTTGCGGGAATATTCTGGCACAGATGCTGATGAACAATTTGTACGTAGCTTTTTAGGCCGTATGTTGTTCTCTGGCGAGGAGGTTTTAAAGAGTGTAAAAGTACTTTCGGGAGGAGAAAAAATGCGTTGCATGTTTTCTAGGATGATGTTGCAACAGGCTAACTTTTTAATGTTTGATGAGCCGACCAATCACTTGGACTTAGAATCTATCGAAGCATTAAACAACGGAATGAAAGATTTTAAGGGAACGGTTTTGTTTACCTCCCGAGATCATCAACTTACCGAAACGGTAGCAAATAGAATTATAGAGATTACGCCAAAAGGCACCATAGATAAATTGATGACGTACGATGAATACATCAATAGTGACGAGGTGGAAAAACTGAGAGAAGAGATGTACGCGTAAAAGCTGGAAGCTAAAAGAGCAAGGAACAAAGAGCAAAGACCTGGTGCATAAAAAGCCTCAATCTTAACCTCAGCCTCAACCTCAACCTCAAAAATAATCCCCAAAATCTTTAAGATTTTGGGGATTATTTTTTTTAACTGTAGCGTTTTGCATGAAGTACTCGTTTAAGAACAAAAAACGTTAATGGCCGTTAACAAAACATCTTTTTAAACATTAATAGAAAAACATGACAACTCATTCTAAAAAACTTAACATTACCGCAAAACTTTTTTGCGCACTATTTGCACTTACGATTATTCTTGCCGCTTGTGCCAAAAGCGACCCCACTCCGCCAATTGAAGCCGCTGGTATAGGATTTATTCATGCCTCGCCAGGTACCGGCGCTTTAGATTTCGTGGTAGACGGCCAAAAGGTAAATAGTTTTACCTACACCCAAGATTTTGGTTATTACACCGCTTACCCTGGCACTAGGCTAATTGGCGTGGCAAAAAAGGACTCTACCACGTACCTAGCCAAAGATACCGTAAATTTAAAGCCTGGCACTTTTTACTCATTTTTTGTAGTTGATACTTTAAAATCTACCAAAATTTTAGCGCTAGAAGATGATTTGACAGCGCCTGCAGCTGATAAGGCAAAAATTCGTTTTGTTAACCTAAGCCCAGGTTCTCCGGCTTTAGATTTATCGATAGCAAACGCAGATACGGCATTGGTTAAAAACAAGGCATTTAAAGCGTTTTCTAGCTTTGCTCCCATCGCACCAAATGCTAGCTATACTTTCGAAGTAAAACAAACCGGAACATCGAGCGTTAAAGCAACTCTACCAGCGGTAAAAATAGAAGCTGGAAAAATTTACACCATTTGGGCGAAAGGATTGGCTAGCAAAACAGATAGCACCGCATTTGGTCTTTCTATTATGCCAAACAAATAAGATTTTTACTACCTATAAGAACACCGACGCCACTCTAATTGGGAGTGGCGTTATTTCTGTATTTTTGTATGTGCCAATGATTTTAAATACTTACAACAGGTTTTTTACGGGGTGATAAAAAAAATACTCAGTTTTGAGGCGATTTTAAAAGGCTGTGTAAAAAACGACGATAGCTGTAAAGAAATGATGTACAAATCATTTTATGGGTATTTAATGGGCATAACTTTAAGGTACACAAAAAATACTTTTGACAGCGAGGAACTGGTAAACGACAGTTTTATCAAAATCTTTAGAAATCTGGCTGCCTTTCGGCACCCAGAAAACGCAGAAGAACTGCAGCAGTCTTTTAAAGGTTGGATAGGACAAATTGCATCTCGCACGGCGATAGATAGATTGCGAACATCTAAGGGACATTTATATGTAGATGAGTTGGCAGAAGAAGCGCATCCGTCAATACAGGTTTCAACGGCATCTCAACTTCACGTAAAAGACATTTTAAACCTATTAAACTATTTGCCCGAAACGCATCGGCTAGTTTTTAACCTGTACGAAATTGAAGGGTTTTCTCATGAGGAAATCTCTAAAATGTTGAATATCCCTGTAAGTTCTAGCAGGGTATTTCTTACCAGGGCAAAAAATAAATTGCGTACACTATACACGGATACCATGAGCAATTCTTACGGAAAAAATGGATAAAGAATTCATCGAACAAATCAAATCGCAATTAAAAGGCCACGAGGAAGCTTATACTCCTGGTGCTTGGGAGCGATTTGCCGAAAAAGACCGTAAGCGGAGAGGATTTGCGTATTGGCCGCTATGGACGGCTGCAGCTGTGCTGTTGGTTTTTCTAGGTCTGTTATTTAGGGCTAACCAAACTGGCAAAAAAACTGAAATAGCCCTTTCTAAACCAAATATAGATACCGTAAGCTTAAATAAAAAACCGTTAAATGCGCAGTTAAATATTTCTAAACCAAATAGAAATGGGATTTCTAGCGCACTCAAGGCTACTGAAAGTGCCAATGCTTCAAACCTCAACAACCGTTCAACTATTCCTGTACAGACCACTTTAGGGCAAGAGAAAATTTTTCAGAACGCTTTAAACTCAAAAACCACCGTTACTTTGAGTAACAACCACGCCACGATACAAGCAACCAACGTAACTGGAACAAATCCACAAGAAAAGCAAGAGGCGACGCCAGCGCACCCACTTACTTTTGAGGACTTATTGGCACAAGATAGCAAGACTAAGCCTACAAAAACCATAGACAAAAGCATAAAAAATTCGAAATGGGAATCTGGCATTTATGTAGCACCAGCCATGGGCAACGATAGTAAAGTTAACCTAAATTACGGCTTCTCTCTTTCTTATGCGGTTGCCAATAAATTATCTATTAGCTCTGGAGTTTCTTATGCTTCTTTAAGCAGCAGCGAAACGCTAAGCAACTCTTCCCCTCAAGCGTTGTCTGGAAAAAACTTAGGTGCAATAACGGCTAAAGTAAGCGGCATTAACATACCGCTGGAACTCAGGTATAAAATATCAGACAGGCTATATACTGGCGTTGGCGTATCTGCCTTGGCTGTTTTAAATAATTCGCAAAACAACACTTACCTTAGCAACAATGTTCAATCTTTTGCTAGCCCATCATCAGCTCAAACTGCAGATATAAAATACATTGTGCAAGAGAAAACGGTAGAACCACAACCTCCCGCAAGCGTAGCGCCCGATAACTACATTGGTTTCTATAATTTTTCTGTAGGGTATAGACAGAAAATCTCCAAAAAGAACAACATTTCTATTGAACCATTTTTACAATTGCCGATGAAGACTTTTTCGAAAGAAAACTTAAATCTTACCAATGGCGGAGTGAGGCTAAAGTTTGATTTTTAAATCTATCAAGGTATGTTATTTGAATATCAAAAAAAAAGTCAGAACGCGTTATAAGAAACCAGCTGAAGTAGTTTTTCCGTACATTGTTTTATACAAGCTTTGTACCATGATAAGAAAATTCACTTTTTTAGCATTGATGATTTTGCCATTTTTAGGTTGTACCCAAACCAAATCTCAAACCGATAAAAATGAAGTTTCGCCAATGGTTATAGAGCTTTTTACTTCAGAGGGTTGTTCTAGTTGTCCGCCAGCAGATGATTTGGTGGCAAAAATTCAAAAAGAATATCAAGACAAACCGGTTTATATCCTCTCTTACCATGTAGATTATTGGGATAGATTGGGATGGAAAGACACTTTTAGCAATGCAGCTTTTTCTAAACGCCAATACAAATATGCAACTTGGTTAAAAAACAGCTCGGTTTATACACCACAAATTGTGGTAAACGGTTTCTCTCAATTTGTGGGTTCTAATGCAGCCAAGCTAAGAAGCGAGCTGGCAAAAAAAAGTATTTTAAATGAGCACATTATAAAGCTAACGGTAAATAAGCAAGGCGAAGACAAATTGGCGGTAGATTTTTCCCTCACCGCGAATGATAAAAACAATAAATTAAATTTGGCTTTGGTAGAAGACAATGCCACAACAGATGTAAAGCGTGGCGAAAATAGCAATCGTACCCTGCATCACGTAGATATTGTGCGAGAATTAAAAACCATAAATGCTGCTAAAAATGGCTCGGTTGTTTTTAATTTGCCATCAAATTTATCTAAAAATTATCATGTAGTTGCCTTTTTGCAAAATAGCCAAACGGGGAAAATTACTGCAGCTGCTGGAAATTAGATTTTTTTTGGATTAAAGAGCACCGTTTTTCGTTTAGTCGTTGGTCGCTTGTTGCCTTTCTTTCGTTCAACCTTAGCCTTGGCCTCAACCTCATAAAAAAGAAAAGCGCCAAAATCTTAAAGATTTTGGCGCTTCTTGTAACGGTAAAACTATTTTTTTAATGTCCTGCTTGTCCATCAGCACCATGCGCATGTCCGTGAGTCAACTCATCTTTGGTTGCTTCGCGTACACTCAATATTTTTCCTTCAAACATTAAATTTTTTCCAGCCATTGGGTGGTTCAAATCTACTGCCACGGTATCTTCATGCACTGCTGTTACACCTGCGCGAAACTGATTGTCGTTGTTATCTTGCAAAGGAATTACATCGCCTACTGCAGGCAATTCTCCACCAGCATCGGTAAACATAGATTTCGGCAAATCTGCAAACGCTCCTGGATCAAGCTCTCCATAACCGTCGGCTGCAGATAGCTCAAAGCTATAGTCATCGCCAGTTTTCATCCCAGTTAATTGTTCTTCAAATTTTGGCAACATCATACCCACTCCGTATAAAAACACCAATGGATTTTCCTCGTCTGCTTTTTCTACAAAAACGGTTTTTCCCTCCTCGTTGGTGGTATGTAAATCGTACGTTAATGATACTACTGTGTTTTCTGAAATGTTCATGCTATTCTTTTTAATGTAAATGATTTAATGCATCAGCTACCGCAGAAACCGGCAACTGGCATATTCTATTTTTGCAAATATAGGCTTTTGTTTCTAAGCCTTGTTTTCCCTCTAACAAAGGCAGTGTGCTTTTTGTTCCGCCTAACATAATTTTGTTGGGAATATAGTGTTTGCTGAACTCCTTTTTTAACCTTTCAAACTCTTCGCCCACAATGGCAATCTCGTTAATGCCATAAACTTTGTTTAACAGCGCAATGGCCCAATTGGAATAGCCAGAACCATAAGATTTCATACTTGGCTGCACCGATTTTAGCATCTCATCTGCTTTTGTGGTGTAAATTTCAGCGTCGAAAAGCAATCCAAGCAACATCAAATTATTGGCCATAACAGAGTTGGAAGCCGGAATTACGTTATCCATTACTTCGTGTTTTCTGGCAATGAGTTTTTCACTTTGGTTTGATGTGTAAAAAAACATCGGCGAGTCGACATCAGTAAAATGCATTATAACGAAATCAGTCATTTTTTTAGCCTCGTTCAACCATTTTTCATCAAAATCAAATTGATAAAGCGCAATCAATGCTTCAATTAGAAAAGCGTAATCATCTAAAAAACCACCTATTGATGCCTTTGCATTTTTATAGTTTCTAAATAAACTGGCATCCTCAGCGCTCAAATTAATCAATATAAACTCAGTAGTAATTTTGGCTTTCTCGTAATAACTACGGTCATCTAAAATCGAAGCAGCATCTACTAATGCCTTTATCATCATGGCATTCCAAGCGGTTAAGCATTTATCATCTAAACCCGGCCTAACGCGCTTACTTCGCTTAGCCAACAGTTTAGCATTTGCAGATGATATTTTCTCAGCCAAATTTTCTTGATCGATGGTATGTTTCTTAACAAAAACATCATCAGCTACTGTTCGTCGCAAAATATTGCTGCGCTCTTCTTCCCAATTCCCACTGTCGGTTACATCATAATAATCGCCTATCAGGTCTGCATCGACATCCAAAATTTCATCAAACTCGCTTTTATCCCAAACATAAAACTTCCCTTCTAGACCTTCGCTGTCTGCATCTAATGCAGAAAAGAACAATCCTTCAGCAGAAGTCATCTCGTTAAAAACCCATTGAATCGATGCTTCGGCCACCTGTTTAAAACTTTCGTTTTTACTAGATTGATAGGCTTCTAAATAAAGTGATATAAGTTGCGCATTGTCATACAACATCTTTTCAAAATGCGGCACGTGCCATTTATCATCTACCGAGTAACGTGCAAAACCTCCGGCAATTTGATCGTAAATACCTCCCTTTGCCATTTCCTCTAAAGTAAACAGCACCGCGGTATAGCAAGCGTCGTCTTTAGCCAGCACGGCATACCTCAACAAAAAAAGCCAGTTGTTTGGCAAGGGAAATTTAGGCGCCCGGTTGTAGCCACCAAAACCCATGTCGAACTGCCTTTTCCAAGGCTCTACAATCTCTGTTAATTGTGCTGTAGAAAAAAGACTATCGCCTGTGTTCGTAACAATTTTTTCGCTTTCGCGGATGCCTGCCGTAAGTCTATCTGCATATTGCAACGCTTTTGCCGGCTCATTTGCCCAAAGATTAGCCACATTAGTTAACACATTTACCCAATCTGGTGTTCTAAAATACGTGCCACCATAAACAGGCCGTTGATCGGGCAAACAAATACAGTTTAAAGGCCAGCCTCCACTACCCGTCATCAATTGTACGGCAAACATATAAATTTGATCAATGTCGGGGCGCTCTTCTCTATCTACCTTTATGCAAACGAAATTTTCGTTCATCACTTTTGCCACTTCTTCATTCTCGAAACTTTCGTGTTCCATTACGTGGCACCAATGGCAAGCCGAATAGCCAATGCTTACCAAAATAAGTTTATTTTCTGCTTTTGCATAGTTAAGCGCTTCGCTTCCCCACTCCTGCCAATGCACCGGATTATGGGCGTGTTGAAGCAAATATGGCGAGGAAGCATGTATTAATTTATTGGATATTTTTTCCATAATGGTAAAGTTAAAAGTATTACCGCAGAAAGTTTAAGTAAAATCTTAGATTTGAGGCTATAAGTCGGGAGGTCGGAAAGTCAGAAGTCAGAAGTAGATAGAAAATTGGCGAAACATATCTTGATACTTGATACTTGATACTAAATATTTGATACTAAAGAAATGAAAATAACCCATACCGAAATATACAGATTCAGCATACCAGTAGAACCTTTTGTACTTGCGACTGGCACCATGCATTTTGCACAAAATGTGCTTATTAGAATTTATGCGGATAACGGCTTGTATGGAATTGGCGAATGTTCTGCTTTTCCGATGATTGTTGGCGAAACGCAAGATACCTGTATTGTAATGGCTAAAGAGTTTGCGAAACTGCTAATCGGCAAAGATCCGTTAGAAATACCAGATCGTATGAACGATTTGCTTGGCTTTGCCAACTATAACCCAACCATAAAAAGCGCATTCGATATGGCGCTGTTTGACCTTGCCGCTAAAAATGCCGGCCAACCACTTTATCAATTTTTGGGCGGCAGTAAAAGAACCATCGAAACTGACATGACCATTGGTATCGGTACGCCTGAAAGCATGGCCAAAGCTGCAAAAAAGTGGGTTAAAAAGGGTTGTAGAAACATTAAAATTAAACTTGGCAAAGGCATAGCCGAGGATATAGAACGGGTAAAACAAATTAGAACTGCAGTGGGCGATGAAGTAAATTTGCGTTTAGATGCCAATCAGGGCTGGAGTTTTGATGATGCCTTGTTTATACTTGGCGAACTTGCACCCTATAATATTCAGTTTTGCGAACAACCCATGCGTACTTGGTACGATGATAAGCTACCAGAACTGCATTTAAATACGCCCATTCCACTAATGGCCGATGAAAGTTGTTACAACCATCACGATGCGCGGAAACTGATTAATAGTCAATCGACCACTTTTTTAAACATCAAATTCTCTAAATCGGGTGGCATATTAGAAGCTCAAAAAATACACGAAGAAGCCTTGAAAAAAGGAATGAAATGTATGATTGGTGGCATGTTAGAAAGCAGAATTGCAGTTACGGCCGCGCTGCATTTTGCATTGGCTAGTCCAAATGTAGTTTTCTTCGACTTAGATTCTTGCTTGCTTGGCCATTTGCTAGACCCGGTAATTGGCGGCGCAACTTACAACGGCTTCTTTTTAGAAGCACCAGAAACGCCTGGTATTGGTGCCGATGCCGATGAGTTTTTCTTAGAAAAATGCGAGAGTTGGACGGTTTGAAGAGAAGCTGAAAGACTAAAGCGGAAAGCTGAAAGTCTGAGGTCCGAAGTCATGGGTCAGAAGCCTAAGCGGTCAGCATGTCTCATATCTCAATTCTCCAATCTCATGTCTCACATCGCATTTCTCACATCGCATATCTAAATACTAACTAATAATATCTAAATACTCCTGATATTCGTAATTGTGAACAGCAAAAAGCTACCATCACGTTTATTTAATTTCAATCAGAAGAGAAACGCAAAATTCTATAAAGACTTGAAAAAGTTTTTGGAAATTAAAAAATAGCGAGCTTGTTGTATGAGAGACAACAAAATTGTTAAAGTCAAACTGTAATAATCAGTCAAAAGAGTCGTTACCGCAGGGCTGCATTTTGCACTAGCTATTCTGAAAGACTAGAAAAAGCCTAGGAAAGATTAATAGAATTTAAGAGCGTAAATGAATAACGAATTAGTTTTAATTGTCTCAGAAAAACCACCGTTTTATGATAGACAATAGAAGTGTGGGTCGATTCCGCGTGAACTTCTTAGATAAGTTGTTGCTTTTCTTCAGAGATATTTTCCATGTTGATAGATGTTTTTTTTTGAAAGTCATTATATTATATGTATTTTGGATTGTCTTAACTAAACCTGATGGCTATGCGCTCAAATTCAAAATTACTTACCTTAATATTTGTTTCTTTTCTACCTGCAGTTGGATTTTCGCAAATTAAGAAAGACAGTATAGAAGTGAAATACTCACAGCTACTGCCAAAAAAAGCTAATTTACCATCCTATTTTCTAAATGGCGTATTACTCGACCTTAAAAATCCAGTCTTTAGTTCAGAACAGATTGCATCGATAGACATTAAAAATGAAACCCCTTCCGGAGAAATATATATTACAACAAAAAATGATAGGCAAATAACGTTTTTGACACCTTTAGAGATTAAAAATAAGTATGCAAAGCGTGCTTCTAGTGCAGCTATTTATTTTGTAGATGGGCAAGTAATAGACGAGTCAACTACAAAAATTGAAGAGGGTTATATACTATCTGTTAACGTAACGTTGCCTGGAGATTTGAAATTGAAAGGTGCAAATCAAAATTTGTCTCTCATTCAAATCAGCACAAGATCAAAAGAAAATCTAGAAAAATTTAATGAAGTGCGAATTAAAGGTTTAGGTAAATAGTTTATAAGCCAATTACTGCAACCTTCCAAAATCGCATCTTTGCATTTCCTGTTGCCATTTCCGAAGAATCTTTCAGTGCCCTAAAAGTAAATGTATTTTAGTCACTTATTTCTGAACATTATCATTATTCCTCGGTTTTTCTGAGAAAGTTCAATTTTGAATTACTACTATTCCACCGTTTTATGATAATAGATTAAACAATTTCTGCATGACGTCCAAAGATCAAGAAACTGATTTTCAAAAAATATCGTGGTTAGCGGCTTTTTGTAAACTGCACGCCGTTATCTCATCTCATCAGAAAAATTAGATCAAAAATCCTATTTCCCAAACCGCTTTTTAAACTCTTCCTTTGTCATCAAATATTGAAGGTATTGGGTAACGTTATATTTATATTCCTCTTCGCTGATATCATAAACTTGATCTCCAAACTTTAGTGGAGTAACCCCCCTAAACTTAAATACCGGAACTGGGTTAATTTTAGACCCGTAATCTGAATTATTAAAATCCTCTTTATTTACAGTAATTACGATATTTTTATTCATCATTTGATCAGGAAG